>CAXUCS010000001.1:0-19774 GCA_964249365.1 uncultured Caulobacteraceae bacterium
GTAGCCGGGGGCGGGCCGGATGCCGCGGTAGCGCTCCGCCAGGAGGTCGTCCAAGCCGAGCCGCTCGTCGGCCGCATAACCCCAGAACTCGCTGCGGACGCCGGCGTGCATGACCTCGGCGAAGGCCTCCGCCAGCCGGTCGCAGAGCGCGGTGAACAGGATGGCGGAGTAGTCGTCGCCGGCCTGCTTGTGAGCCATCGCCTGTTCGCTCTCGCCATGGCCGGCGGTGACCGCGAAACCGCCGATGTAGTCCGCGCCCTCGCCCACCGGCGCGATGAAGTCGGAGAGCGCGAGGTTGGGCTTGGCCCCGTCCTTCAGCATCTGCTGGCGGAGCGTGTGGAGGCGGGCCAGTTCGGTGGAGCGTGTGTCGTCGGTGTAGAGCACGATGTCGTCGCCCTCCGCATTGGCCGGCCAGAAGCCCACCACGCCCGACGCCTGCACCAGGCCTTCCTGCACCATGCGATCCAGCATGGGGCGGGCGTCGGCGTAGAGGGCGCGGGCCGCCTCGCCCACCACCTCGTCCTGAAGGATGGCGGGGTAGCGGCCCACCAGCTCCCAGCTGGCGAAGAAGGGCGTCCAGTCGACCGCGCGGGCCAGCGTGGCGAGGTCGTAGTCGTTGAAGGCGCGCACGCCGAGGAAGCTCGGCGGCGTCGCCGCCCGGCTGAAGTCGGGGCGGAAGCGGTTGGCGCGGGCCTGCTCCAGGGTCGCACGGACCTTCTGCTCGCGGCCGCGCGCGAACTGCTCGCGGATCCTGACGTACTCTTCGCGGACGGCCGTGCGCGCCTGCCGGCTGTCGGTCGGTGAAAGGAGGCCCGAGACCACGCCGACCGCGCGCGACGCGTCCGGGACGTAGATGGTGGAGCCCGAGAACGCCGGCTCGATCTTCACCGCGGTGTGGGTGCGACTGGTGGTGGCCCCGCCGATCAGGAGCGGCGTGTCGCCCATGCCGCGCCGCTCCATCTCGCTGGCCACGAACACCATCTCGTCCAGCGAGGGGGTGATCAGGCCGGACAGGCCGACGATGTCGACCTTCTCGCTCACGGCGGTGTCCAGGATGCGGTCGGCCGGGACCATGACGCCGAGGTCGACCACCTCGTAGTTGTTGCACTGGAGCACGACGCCGACGATCGACTTGCCGATGTCGTGCACGTCGCCCTTGACGGTGGCGAGCAGCACCTTGCCGGCGTAGGAGCGCGGGCCGCCACCGGCCTCCGCCTCCATGAAGGGCATGAGGTGGGCCACCGCCTGCTTCATCACCCGGGCGGACTTCACCACCTGGGGCAGGAACATCTTGCCCGCGCCGAACAGGTCGCCGACCACGTTCATCCCGTCCATCAAGGGGCCCTCGATGACGTGGAGCGGCCGCTCCACCGACAGGCGCGCCTCCTCCGTGTCGGCGACGATGAACTCCGAATTGCCCTGCACCAGCGCATGGGCCAGCCGCTTGGCCACCGGCTGTTCGCGCCAGGCGAGGTCCACGACCTTGGCCTGGCCCTTCTCGCCCTTGTACTTGGGCGCAAGGTCGACCAGCCGCTCGGTGGAGTCGGAGCGGCGGTTGAGGATCACGTCCTCCACCGCCTCGCGCAGCTCCGCGTCGATGTCATCGTAGACCGGCAGCTCGCCGGCGTTGACGATGCCCATGTCCATGCCGGCAGCGATGGCGTGGTAGAGGAAGACCGAGTGCATGGCGCGGCGCACCGGCTCGTTGCCGCGGAAGCTGAAGGAGACGTTGGAGACGCCCCCGGAGATGTGGGCGTGGGGCAGGGTTTCCCTGATGCGGCGGGCGCCCTCGATGAAGTCGAGCGCGTAGGTGTTGTGCTCCTCGATCCCCGTCGCCACCGCGAAGATGTTGGGGTCGAAGATGATGTCCTCCGGCGCCATGCCCACCCGATCCACCAGGACGCGGTAGGCGCGGGTGCAGATCTCCACCTTGCGGTCGGCGGTGTCGGCTTGGCCGACCTCGTCGAAGGCCATCACCACTACGGCGGCGCCGTAGCGCAGGCACGCCTTGGCCTGGGTGACGAACTTCTCCTCGCCCTCCTTGAGCGAGATGGAGTTGACGATGGAGCGGCCCTGGACGCACTTCAGCCCGGCCTCGATCACCTCCCACTTGGAGCTGTCGACCATGACGGGGACGCGCGCGATGTCCGGTTCGCCCGCCACCAGGTTCAGGAAGGTGGTCATGGCGGCGGCGCTATCGAGGAGACCCTCGTCCATGTTGACGTCGATCACCTGGGCGCCCGCCTCCACCTGCTGGCGCGCCACCACCAGCGCGGCGGGATAGTCGCCGGCCGCCACCAGCTTCCTGAACCTGGCGGAGCCGGTGACGTTGGTGCGCTCGCCGATGTTGACGAAGACGGGGATGGTCATGGGGCGCTGTTCGGGTCGGGTTCGCGGCCGGCGAGCTGCAGCCGGCGTGAGATGACGGCCTGGGGCGCGCCCGCGGCCTGGAGCTTGCGCCAGCTGGCGGGCTCGGCGAGGCGCGCCTGCAATGCGGGAAGGAGGCGGCGGAGCCCGGCCATGTCGGCGGAGCCGATGGCGGCGAGGAGGGCGGCCGGGTCCGGGGCCGGCCCCTGCGGCGCTGCGCCCTGCGGCTCCAGCTCGGAGCGGGCGACCACCTGGAAGAAGGCGCGGCCGAGCGTGGCGGAGGCGGCGTCGCTCACCGGCGGCTTGTTCAGCCGGGTGCGGAGCTGGCGGAGCGCCTCCGTCTCCACCTGCGACAGGGCGAGCGGCGATGCGGGGCTCACGCGTAGGCGACCCAGCCGACCCAGGACAGGCCGCGGTAGAACACCTCGACTCCTCCGAAACCCGCCTCCGCGAGCAGCGCCTCGTCCCGCTCGGCGGTGGCCAGGGTGACACTGGCGCGCATCATCGCCTCGGCGTTCGCCACGGTTTCGGGCCGAACTCCCGAAGCGCGAGCGTAGGCCAGATAGCGGTTCAGGCGCTGCGGAAAGTCCGGCCCGTCCCGGTCCATGCACTGGTCGACCAGGATCAAGGGCGCGCCGCGCGAGAGCCGGTCGCGCAGGCCGCGCAGCAGCGCGAGCTTACTTCCGTCGTCCGCCAGCAGCCCCAGCACGCAGATCAGCGTTGCGCCGTCGTAGGGACCGGCCGGCGCAGCCTCCACCGACCCCTCGATCAGCTCCAGCCGATCGCCCGCCGCCGGGCCTGCCGTCTGACGCGCCAGGGCCAGCATCTCCGGCGATGGATCGACGCCGGTGAAGCGCCAGCCCGGCGAGCCTTCGGCCAGGGCGCGCGTGTCCAGCCCTCCGCCGGCGCCCACCACCAGGACGCGCCCGTCCTCCGGGACCCGCTCGGCCAGCAGCACCCACGCCATCTGCAGCAGGCCGGCATGGCCCGGCGTGAAAGCGGGCGGCCCTTCGTTGAGGTAACGGTTGACGAACTGCGGGTCCGCAAAGCCTGCCTGGAAGCTCCTCACGCCACGAGCTCGAAGGGCTCCAGCCCCGACAGCCGCATGGCGGTGGGGCGTTTCGCGGGTTTGCGCGGGCGCTTTCCGGCGGCGGCTTCGGCGATGTGGCGGATGTGGTCCGGGGTGGTGCCGCAGCAGCCGCCAAGGATGTTGACCAGTCCGCTTCGCGCCCACTCCTCCAGCTGGCAGGCGGTCTCGTGAGGCGCTTCGTCGTACTCGCCGAAGGCGTTGGGCAGGCCCGCATTGGGGTAGGCGGAGACCAGGCAGTCGGCCACGCGTGAAAGCTCGGCGATGTGGGGGCGCATCAGCTCGGCGCCCAGCGCGCAGTTCAGCCCCACCGCGAAGGGCCGCGCATGCTTCACCGAGTTCCAGAACGCCTCCACCGTCTGGCCCGACAGGGTGCGGCCCGAGCGGTCGGTAATGGTGCCGCTGATCCAGATCGGCAGCGGTTCGAGGCCGTCGTCCTCCAGGTCGAGCACCGCCTTGATCGCCGTCTTGCAGTTCAGCGTGTCGAACACGGTTTCGAGCAGGAAGATGTCGACGCCCGCGCGATGCAGCGCCAATGCCTGCTCGCGGTAGGCGTGGTAGACCTCGTCAAAGGTCACGGCGCGCTTGGCCGGGTCGTTCACGTCCGGCGAGATGGACAGGGTGCGGTTCAACGGCCCGATCGAGCCGGCCACGAAGCGCGGCCTGCCCGTCCTGGCCGCGCGGCGGTCGGCGGCGTCTCGGGCGAGGGAGGCCGCGGCGAGGTTGAGGTCGGTGACCGCGGTCTCCAGCGCATAGTCCGCCTGGCTGATCGAGGTGGCGTTGAAGGTGTTGGTGGCGACGATGTCGGCGCCGGCGTCGAGGTAGGCCTCGTGCAGGTCGCGCACGACGTCCGGCCGGGTCAGGCACAGGAGGTCGTTGTCGCCCTGGAGCGGGCTCGGATGGCCTTCGAACCGCTCGCCCCTGAAGTCCGCTTCGCCGAGCTTCAGCCGCTGGAACATGGAGCCGGCGGCGCCGTCCAGGATCAGGATGCGCTCGCGCGCCAATGCCTTTAGATCGGCGATGCGGTCGGCGCGCACGCTCACGCGGCCGCCTGGAGGGGCGCGGCGACGCCGATGTTGCGGCAGACCGCGTAGACCAGCTCCGCCCGGTTCAGGGTATAGAAGTGCAGCTCGGAGAAGCCATGGGCGATCAGCTCCTTGCAGAGCTCGCTGGCGTGGGTGGCGGCCACCAGGCTGCGCGTCTCCGGATCCGCGTCTAGCCCCTCGAACAGCCTGGCGACCGGAGCGGGCACGTGGGCGTGGCTGATCTCGGCCATGCGCTTCAGCCCCTTGACGCTCGTGACCGGCATGACGCCCGGCACCAGCGGGATATGGATGCCCGCCGCGCGGACCCGGTCGGCGTAGCGATAGAAGGCATCCGCATCGAGGAAGAACTGGGTGATGGCCCGGGTCGCCCCGCTGTCCACCTTGGCCTTCAGCACGTCGATGTCCTGGAGCAGAGAGCCGCTCTCCGGGTGGCCTTCCGGATAGGCCGCGACGCTGACCTCGAAGGGATGGTGGCGCTGCAGCGCGGCGGTGAGCTCGCAGGCGTTGCGGTAGCTGTCGGGCCCCGGCAGGTAGGCGCCGCCGAGGACGCCCGGCGGGTCGCCCCGCAGCGCCACCACGTGGCGCACGCCGGCCGCCCAGTAGTCCCGCGCCACCTGATCGACTTCGTCGCGGGTGGCGGCCACGCAGGTCAGGTGAGCGGCGGGTTTCATCCGGGTCTCGGCCATGAGCCGCTGGAGGACGCCGAGCGTCCGCTCCCGCGTGGAGCCGCCCGCACCATAGGTCACCGAAACGAAGGCCGGCTCGAGCGGCTGGAGCCGCTCCACGGCGCGCCAGAGCTGCGCCTCCAGCTCCGCCGTCTTGGGCGGAAAGAACTCGAAGGAGACCCGCGGTCGCGAGGTCCGGGTCGGCGAGGATGGAGACGGCATGACCTGTCCCGAACGCGAAGCCCCAGCGTGGAAGGGCAGCATATAAGGATATCTTTATATCCCTCCCGCTCTGGCGTCAACGCGCACCTGGAGCCTGCAACCCTCAAGCGACGCCGGCGTTGGCCGATCGTGGAGGTCGGTGGGCATGCGGAACGGATGGACGGCTCTGGCGGCGGTGCTGCTGTTGGCGGGCGTGGCGGTGAGCGCGCGGGCGCAGCCCTCCACGGTCGATGTCCAGCTTGGGCCGGCGGTTCAGTCCCGCAGCGATGAACTCGGCCGCGACGAGCTCGAAGAGCAGGCGGCCTATCTGCGCAGGGATGTGCAGGCCGCGCTGGCGCACAGCGCCGCGCCGACCGCGACCGTGCGCCTCGTGATCGCCGACATCGAGCCGAACCGGCCGACCTCCGCCCAGCTCGGCACGAGCCCGCAGCTCCGGCAGGGCAGTTTCGGGACGGGCGGGGCGGCGGTCACCGGCGAGGTCGTGACGCCGGACGGGCGCAGCCGGCCCGTCCGCTACCGCTTCTTCCAGGACCAGATCCGCGATGAGGCGAACTTCACCACCTGGGGCGATGCGGACCAGGCCTTCGACGACTTGGCCGCCCAGCTCTCGAAGGGCAGGGCGCCTGATGATCCACGCGCCTGGCCGCCGCCGCACCGGGCGCGAGCGGTGACGGGCACCCGTATCCCGGGTTGATCCACGCGCGCGGCGTGGGAGCGGCGTTCAGCCGTCGCCCCCGACCTTGATCACGATCTTGCCGAGCGCCCGCCGCTCGGCCAGCGCAGTGATGGCCTCGCCCGCCCGCTCCAGCGGGAAAATCTGCGAGACCTCCGGCCGTACGCGGCCCTCGCCGTAGAGGCGCGCCAGCTCGGCAATATTACGCGCGTTCGCCTGGGGATCGCGCGCGACGAAGGCGCCCCAGAAGACGCCGCACACGTCGCAGCCCTTCAGGAGCGTCAGGTTCAGCGGCAGTCTGGGAATGCCGGCCGGAAATCCGACCACCAGATAACGTCCCTCCCAGGCTATGGCCCTCAGCGCCGCTTCCGCATAGTCGCCGCCGACCGGATCGTAGATCACGTGGGCCCCGTCCGACCCCAGCGCGTCCTTGAACTGGGCCGCCAGCGCCTTGGCCCCGTCGCGGTCGAACGGTCCCGTGGGATAGACGAGGCTGGCGTCCGCGCCGTGCGCCTCGGCCATCGCGGCCTTCTCGGCCGAGGAGACGGCGGCGACCACGCGGGCGCCGAAGGCCTTACCGATCTCCACCGCCGCTAGCCCGACACCGCCGGCCGCGCCCAGCACCAATAGCGTCTCGCCGGCCTGGAGCCGCCCCCGCTGCTTTAGGGCGTGGAAGGATGTGCCGTAGGTGAAGGTGAGCGCGGCGGCGACCTCGAACGGCATGGCGTCCGGCATGGGGATGCAGCGCGCCGCCGGCGCCAGCAGACGCTCGGCCATGCCGCCATGCGAGGCTGAAGCGATCACCCGGTCGCCGATGCGGAGGGTCGCGACGCCTTCCCCCACCGCCTCCACCACGCCGGAGACCTCCGCGCCCGGCGAGAAGGGACGGGGCGGACGCACCTGGTACTTATCCTCGATGATCAGGCTGTCCGGGAAGTTGACGCCGCAATTGGCGACCCGGATGCGGACCTCGCCCGGGCCCGGCTCCGGATCGGGGACGTCCTCAAGCACCAGAGAGGCGGGGGGCCCGGGCGACCGGGACAGAAGCGCTCTCATCCGCCGTCTCCCTCAGATCCCGCCACCGCCGGATATGGTCGAGCCGCCGTCCACCACCAGCGTCTGGCCGGTGGTGAAACGTCCCGCGCTCGATGCGAGGAACACCGCCGCGCCCGCGATCTCGTCCGGTTCGCCTATCCGCCTCAGGGGCGTTCCGGCGGTGGCCCGGCGCAGCGTCTCGGGGTTCTCCCAAAGCGCGCGGGCGAAGTCGGTGCGGATCAGCCCCGGGGCAATGCAGTTCACCCGCACGTTGTGCGGGCCGTATTCCTCCGCATAGTTCCTCGCCAGCTGCATGTCGGCGGCCTTGGAGACGTTGTAGGCGCCGATGACGCTGGAGGCCTTCAGCCCGCCGATGGAGGAGACGATGATGATGGAGCCGTCCCGCCGCTCCACCATCTGGGGCGCGACCAGCTGCACCAGCCAGTGGTTGGACAGGATGTTGTTGTCCAGGATCTTGCGGAACTGGTCGTCCGAGATGCCGGCCAACGGTCCGTAGTAGGGGTTGGACGCGGCGTTGCAGACCAGGATGGCGACGGGCCCGAGCCGGCGATTGGTCTCCTGCACCAGCTCCGCGAGCGCCTCCTTGGACGAGATGCTGGCGGCGACCGCGATCGCCCGGTCCGCTCCGTAGGCGGCGTTGATCTCCTCCACGACCGCCTGGCAGGCGTCCGCCTTGCGCGAGGAGACCACCACCCTGGCCCCGTGTTCGGCGAGCCGAACCGCGATGGCCTTGCCGATGCCGCGGGACGAGCCGGTGACGATCGCCACCCTGCCTTTCAGGTCGAACAGGGTCATGCGTGGGCTCCGAGGCCGTGTGCGGTCACGCGGCGGAGCTTGGCCATGCCGCCGATCCACCGGTCGTAGTTCTCGCTCTTGTTCTTCATATACTGGGCGACCACCGGGTGGGGCAGGATGAGGAAACGCCCGTCCGCCAGCCCGTCCATCACGCTGTCGGCCACCGCTTCCGGGCTGATGATCCCGTCGCGCATCGCCGGGGCGTCGGCGTCGGCCCCCTGCGTCATGGCGGTGTGCACGCCCTGCGGACAGAGCGCGGAGACCCTGACGCCATCGTCGCGATGGGTGAGCGCCAGGTGCTCGCAGAAGCCGAGCGCGGCGTGCTTGGTGGTGGCGTAGGTGGCGCTGCCGATCTGGCTGAGCAGCCCCGCGGCCGACACGGTAGCGAGAAAGTAGCCCTCCCGCCGCTTCAGCCAGTGGGGCAGGAGCGCGCGGGCGGCATGAACGTGGCCCATGACGTTGACGCCCCAGCACCGCGCCCAGCTCTCGTCGGTCGGTGAGCCGGCGTCGCGCGGGTCCGGATCGCGCTCGAAGATGCCCGCGTTGGAGGCGTACAACGCCACCGGGCCGACCTCCGCCTCCACCCGCTCGACCATGGCCGCGACCTCGTCGGCCTTAGAGACGTCGCAGGCGAAGGCGAGGCCGTCCACCTGATCGGCCACGTCCGCGGCACCCTGCGCGTTGAGATCGGCGACTACGACGCGCGCCGCGCCCTCCGCATGGAAGCGCTGCGCCAGCGCCCGCCCGATGCCCGAAGCGCCTCCCGTCACGATCGCGACCTTGCCCTGCAGCTTCATCGGCCCCTCACACTCCGGCCCGCTCGGCGAAGACCCAGGCCGCCTCGGCCAGCGGGCGGGCCCGGGCGCCCGCCTCGGCCGCCTGGGCGCTGGCGGCCGTGCCGTCGCGCACCCGTCCGGCGATGCCCTGCACGATGCCGACCAGGCGAAACAGATTGTAGGCGAAGTACCAGTCCAGCTCCGGGACACCGTCGCGCCCCGTCAGCCGGCAGTAGAGCGCCACCGCTTCCTCGCGCGACGGGATGCCGAGCGCGGCGAGGTCGAGGCCCTTCAAACCGCTGCGCCCGTCCGCCGGCATCTCCCAGTTCATTAGCATGTAGGAGAAGTCAGCGAGCGGATCGCCTAGCGTCGAGAGTTCCCAGTCCAGCACCGCCGCGACGCCGTCGCCCGCACGCGTCAGCATGACGTTGTCCAGCCGGTAGTCGCCATGGACGATGGAGGTTCGGGACTGTTCGGGCACCGTCCGGGGGAGCCACTCCATCAGTCGCTCCGCCGCCTCGATCCGTCCGGTCTCCGAGGCCCGGTACTGCTTGGTCCAGCGCTCCACCTGGCGGCCGAAGTAGTTGCCCGGGCGGCCGTAGTCAGCGAGCCCGATCGCCCCGTGATCGATCTGGTGAAGCTCGGCCAGGGTGGTGATGAGGGCCTGGTAGACCCGGCGGCGTCCGTCCGGATCGAAGCCCGGCAGAGCCCCGTCCCAGCGGACTTCGCCGTCCACCGCCTCCATTACGTAGAAGACCGCGCCGATCACGCCCGCGTCCTCACACAGGGCATAGGCGTGCGGCACGGGATAGCTCACGGTGTTCAGGGCGGAGATCAGGCGGAATTCCCGGTCCACCGCGTGGGCGGAGGGCAGGAGCTGGCCGAAGGGCTTCCTCCGGAGCACATAGGTCTGGCCCGGGGTCTCCAGCCGATAGGTCGGATTGGACTGGCCGCCCTTAAATTGCCAGACCTGCAGCGGGCCTGCGTAGCCCGCCACATGGGTCCGCATCCATCGATCCAGCGAAGCTTCATCGAACCGGTGCCGCGCCTCCACCGGTTTCACCCCGGAAAAGGTCTTGAGCTGCTCGTTCACCGCGAGGTGTTCCCGTCCATTCCGTCGCGCCCCGCCGGCGAAGGCTGCATGGCGGAAGCCCTGGCGCCGCTGCCCTCTCGCGGCCTCCGCCACCATACCACCACACCCAAGGTCCAGGACAAGCCCGCCGCCGGCGTACGAGCGAGACCATTTAGGACTGGCCAGGTGGGCGGGATCGGCATACCTGACCCTCGAATCTGATTGGCCGTGCGGCGGGAGCAGCATCTCATGAAGGCCGCCGTGCTGCACGCCGCCCGTCAGCCGCTGCAGATCGAGGACGTGCAGATCGGCCTTCCGGGCCCGCGCGAGGTGCTGATCCGCACCGCCGCCACCGGCGTCTGCCACTCCGACCTGCACTTCATCGAAGGCTCCTGGAAGCACCCGCTCCCCGCCGTGCTCGGGCACGAGGCGGCGGGCGTGGTGGAGCGTGTCGGCTCAGAGGTGCGAACGGTAAAGCCGGGCGACCACGTGGTGACCTGCCTGTCGGCCTTCTGCGGCCATTGCGAGTTCTGCCTGGGCGGCCGCATGTCGCTCTGCCCGAGCCCGGAGACCCAGCGGCGAAAGGGCGAGCCCCCGCGCCTCAGCGAAGGCGGCGGCGGGACCATGCACCAGTACCTGAACCTTTCGGCCTTCGCCGAGCAGATGCTGGTGCACGAGCACGCCTGCACCGCCATCCGCAAGGACATGCCGCTGGACCGCGCCGCCCTGATCGGCTGCGCGGTGACCACAGGCATCGGCGCTGTGACCCACACCGCCAACGTCCGCCCGGGCGAGACGGTGGCGGTGATCGGCTGCGGGGGCGTGGGGCTGTCGGTGATCAACGGCGCCCTGATCGCCGGGGCCGGCCGGATCATCGCCATCGACCGCGTTCCGGCCAAGCTGGAGATGGTCAGGGTGTTCGGCGCCACCGACGGGGTAGAGGCCGGCGATGACGCCGTCGCGAAGGTCAAGGAGCTGACCGGCGGCGGCGTGCACCACGCCTTCGAAGCCATCGGGCTGAAGCAGACCGCCGAGGACGCCTTCCGCATGCTGCGCCGGGGCGGCACGGCGACCATCGTCGGCATGATCGCTCCGGGAACCAAGATCGAGCTCAGCGGCCCGGACTTCCTGGCGGAGAAGCGGATCCAAGGTTCCTTCATGGGCTCCAACCGCTTTCCCATCGACATGCCGCGCTACGTCGACTTCTACATGCAGGGCCGCCTGAAGCTGGACGAGATGGTCTCCGCCCGACTGCCGCTCGAAAAGGTCAACGACGCCTTTGAGGAGATGCGGCGGGGCGCCGTCGCCCGCTCCGTCGTCGTCTTCGACACCTGACGCCATGGCGCTCGACGGCGACGTCCGCGACCAGTTGCTCGAAGGGGTGCGCCGCTTCGTGTCCGAGCGGCTGCGTCCGCTGGAAGCCGAGGTCTCCGAGACCGACGCCATCCCGGACGTCGTGGTGCGCGAGATGGCGGACCTTGGCCTGTTCGGCCTCTCCATCCCCGAGGACTACGGCGGCCTCGGACTGTCGATGGAGGACGAGTGCCGGGTGGCCATCGAGCTCGGCCGCACCTCGCCCGCCTTCCGCTCGGTGGTCGGCACCAACATCGGCATCGGCAGCCAGGGCCTCGTCATGTACGGCACGCCCGAGCAGAAGGCCGCCTGGCTGCCGAAGATCGCGTCCGGCGAGATCATCACCTCCTTCGCGCTGACCGAAGCGGAGGCGGGGTCCGACAGCGCCTCGGTGCGCACCAGGGCGACCCGCGACGGCGACGGCTACGTCCTGAACGGGGCCAAGCGCTACATCACCAACGCCGACACGGCCTCGCTCTTCACCGTCATGGCGCGCACCGCCCCCGAGATCGCCGGCGCCAAGGGCGTATCCGCCTTCCTGGTGCCGGCCGACAGCCCGGGCCTGTCCATCGGGCGGCCGGAGCGGAAGATGGGCCAGCAGGGCGCCCACGTTTGCGACGTCGTCTTCGAGGACGTGCGCGTACCCGTCGCGAACCGGCTCGGCGCGGAGGGCGAGGGCTTCACGCTGGCCATGCGGGTGCTGGACCGCGGGCGACTGCACATCTCCGCGGTCTGCGTGGGCGTGTCCGAGCGGCTGATCGCCGACATGGTGGCCTACGCCTCCGAGCGCAGGCAGTTCGGCCAGGCCGTCTCCGGCTTCCAGCTCGTCCAGGCCATGATCGCGGAGTCCAAGGCGGAGGCGCTCGCCGCCCGCGCGCTGACGCTGGAGTCCGCGCGCCTGCGCGATGGCGGCGCCAACACCACGCTGGAGGCCGCCAGCGCCAAGCTGATCGCCTCGGAGATGGTCGGCCGCGTGGCCGACCGCGCCGTGCAGGTCCATGGCGGGGCCGGCTACATCGCCGAATACGGGGTGGAGCGGCTCTATCGCGACGTGCGGCTGTTCCGCATCTACGAGGGCTCGTCGGAGATTCAGAAGCTGGTGATCGCCCGCGAGACGCTGAAGCGGGGCGGCTGAGTGGCGCGACCCGCACCGGAGCGCCTGCTGCTCGCCCACTATCCCTGGAGCCGCCGCATCGAACCCCGGTTCGGCGACATGGACGTCCAGCAGCACCTCAACAACGTGGCGCTCGCCGGCTTTTATGAGGATGCGCGCTTCCGCTTCAGTGACGCCTGCGGCTTCCGCGCGACGGTGGAGCCGGGGTTCGGCCTCCTGGTCGCGGAGGTTTGCATCCGGTACCTCCGGGAAGGGCGTTACCCCGAACCACTGGAGATCGGCTGTGGAGTCGCGCGGGTCGGAACGACGTCGTTCACCTTCGCTCAGGCCTTGTTCCAGGAAGGACGGTGCATCGGCACGGCCGACGTGACCCTGGTCCACGTCCATCGTCGCGAAGGCGGCGCCCGGCCCCTCACAGAAGCCGGGCGCGCGGCCCTCCAGCGCCATCTGTTGCCGGCGATCGCCGGAGCCTGACACGTTTCGAAACTGCCGTATGCGCTGGAGCGAAGGGTTGGAAGCAGTTCGTGACGGCCTTTCGCCGCTGCGGTCCGGCCGCGGCCGCTCAACGGGCGTCGACGGCCGCCCGGGCTTGTGACAGGATGTCTTGTCAGTCCCTTTAGACAGAGCCGCTCATGAACCTCGACTTCTCGCCCGAGGATATTGCGTTCCGCCAGGAGGTGCGCGGCTTCATCGAAGGCAACTACCCCGCCGAGGTCAGGGCCAAACAGGACGCCGGAGAAGAGCTCGGCCGCGAGGACTACCTTGCCTGGCACCGCATCCTCGGCGCCCACGGCGGCTGGTCGACGCCCTCGTGGCCTGTCGAGTTCGGCGGACCGGGCTGGACGCCGGTGCAGAAGTTCATCTTCGCCGAGGAACAGGCCCGGGCCGGCACCGTGCCGATCCTGCCGTTCGGCGCCAACATGGTGGCGCCGGTGATCCAGGCCTTCGGCTCGCCCGAACAGAAGGCCCGCCACCTGCCGCCGATCCAGAAGGGCGAACTCTGGTGGTGCCAGGGCTATTCGGAGCCGGGCGCCGGGTCCGACCTCGCAGCCCTTTCCACCCGCGCGGTGCGGGAGGGCGACCATTACGTCGTGAATGGCCAGAAGACCTGGACGACACTCGCCCAGCACGCCGACTGGGGCTTCTTCCTGGTGCGCACGGACCCGTCGGCCAAGAAGCAGGAGGGCATCAGCTTCCTCCTGATCGACATGACCTCGCCGGGCGTGACCGTGCGCCCGATCATCACGCTCGACGGCGCCCACGAGGTCAACGAGGTCTGGCTGGAGGACGTGCGCGTCCCCGTCGAGAACCGCGTCTACGAGGAGAACAAGGGCTGGACTTGCGCGAAATTCCTCCTGGCCCATGAACGCACCGGCATCGCCGGTGTGGCCCGCTCCAAGCGCGCCATCGACCGCCTGCGCGAGGTTGCGGCCGCGGAGACGGTGGATGGCGCCCCCTTGTCGGAAGACCCCTTCTTCGCCCGCAAGGTGGCCGAACTCGAGATCGAGCTGATGGCGCTGGAGTACACCGAACTGCGCGGCCTGGCCCGGGAGGCGCAAGGCAAGAGCCCTGGACCGGAGTCCTCCCTCTTGAAGATCAAGGGCACCGAAATCCAGCAGCGCGCCACCGAACTCGCGATGGAGGCGGCAGGCCAATATGCCGAGCCGCACCTGCTGCACCTCGCCGGCGACAACGCGCCCCCGGTCGGGCCGAAGTCGGCGAGGGGTGTCGCGGACACTTACTTCAACATGCGCAAGACCTCTATCTACGGTGGGTCCAACGAGATCCAGCGCAACATCATCGCCAAGGCCGTACTCGGGCTTTGATCAGGTCGCCGGATCGCGCCTGAGGGCGGGAGAACTCATGGACTTCAGTTTCACCGAAGAACAGCGGCTGCTTCGCGACAGCCTGGCGGCGTTCCTCCGCAGCCGCTACGACGCCGACGCCCGCCGCAAGGCCGTCAGCACCGAGCCGGGGTGGAGGCCGGAGATCTGGAAGGCGCTGGCCGAGGAAGTCGGCGTGCTCGGCGCCGCCCTGCCGGAGGACCTCGGCGGCCTCGGGGGCGGTCCGGTGGACACGCTCGTGGTCATGACTGAATTCGGCCGAGCGCTGGTGGTCGAGCCCTTCCTGGAGACTGTCGTGATCGGAGCGGGCCTCCTGAAACGCTTCGACGCGGCGGCCGCGCGCGACGCGGTTGGCCGGATCATCAGCGGCGATCTCGTCACCACCCTGGCGTGGAGCGAGCCGACCAGCCGCTACGACGCCGCCGATGTCTCCACGCGGGCGGTGCGTGACGGCTCGGGCTGGCGGCTGGACGGGCGAAAGGCGGTGGTTTCGGCCGCACCCTGGGCCTCGGAGCTTCTGGTCACCGCGCGCACCGGCGGCGCTCAGAGAGAAACAGAGGGTGTATCGCTCTTCCTGGTCGACAAGGACGCCGCAGGCGTCTCCGTCCGCGACTATCCTACCGTAGACGGGCGATGCGCTTCCGAGATCGAGCTTGATGGCGTGGCGCTTGGTCCCGAAGCCCTGCTCGGAGCGGAGGGTCAGGCGCTCGGCGATATCGAAGCGGTGCTGGACGAGGCGCGCGCGGCCCTCTGCGCGGAGGCATGCGGCGTACTCGCCGAGCTGACCCGTCAGACCGTCGATTACGCCAAACAGCGTCGCCAGTTCGGCGCGCCCATCGCCGCCTTCCAGGTGCTGCAGCACCGCATGGTCGACATGTTCATCGCCAGCGAGCAGGCGACCTCCATGACCTACATGGCCACCTTGAAGCTCCAGACTGCGGCGGACGAACGGTCCGCGGCGGTTTCGGCGGCCAAGGCCTTCGTCGGCCGCGCCCTGACCGACGTGGGGCAACGGGCCGTCCAGACCCACGGCGGCATAGGCCTGACCGACGAGCTGGCGCTCTCACACTATTTCAAGCGCGCCACGATGCTGGAACAGGCGCTCGGCTCCAGCGACTGGCACCTGAGGCGCTATCAGCGCCTGCGGGCCGACGCGCGGGAAGCGGCGTGACGACACGCGTGCGCTGGGCGTAGGTGGAAGGCGTCGGCGGGAGCAAGATGCCCGCTCAGGCCTCTTCAGGTTCCGCAGTGGATGAGGCCGGGGTCTCGCCTCCCTCGCCGGTCCCGAAGCTGCGCGGAGCGCGACGGCGACGGGGTCGCAGCCGCCGTCCCTCGCCCTCCTCGCCTGCCCCGGCCTGCAGGAAGGCCGGAGCCTCGCTCAGACCGCCGTCCTGGGACCGCAGCACGGGCGGGGCCTCCAGGGTCGGCGCGCCAGGGCCAGGCTCGACCCGGTCGGGCGGAGCCGCCATGGCAGGATCGGTCGCGACCTCGACAGGCCTGCGCTCATCCGGCCGGAAGTCTCCTCGTGCGTCCCTGTTGAAGGGGCGGTCCTCGCGTCGAGCGTCTGGCGGGCGGCGATTGTCCCTGCGGCCCTCGTAGCGCTCCTGGCGTTCGCCGCGGTTGGCCTCGCGGTCACGGTTCTGCCCCTCGTTGTCACGCCGGCCTTCAAAAGGCCGGTCGTCGCGGCGAGGCTCGTAGCCGTCGCGCCGGCCGTCCTGGCGCTCGTAACGGTCCTCTCGCGGATAGCGCGGCTCACGACCACCTTCGCCACCGCCCTGCTCGGCCGCGCCATCCGATGCGGCTTCAGAGGCGGTCTCGTCCGTCGCCTCGAACTCTTCCTCGAAATCGATGTCGAGCCCCGAGGCCAGCACGTCGCGGCCGAGGATTTCAGAGGGCGGACGCTGGGGCTGGATTGTTCGCAACACCCGAAAGTAGTGGTCGGCGTGCTGGAGATAGTTTTCCGCAAGCACCCGGTCACCAGAGGAGAAGGCATCGCGTGCGAGCTGTTGGTAACGCTCGAACACATGCTGGGCATGGCCGCGGATCTTGACGTTGTCGGGCCCGTTCGAGTCGAAGGCGCGATTGGCGTTGTGTTGCGGCTTGCCGCCACCCCCACCGCCGCCACCGCGGTTCCGACCGCGCTGCCGCTTCATATTCTTGAAGTCTCTCATCGTGTGCTGACCATGTGCAGCGCGATCGAACTCGCGCATGTGAGCCTGAAGCTTTCGGCCCATTCTCGGTTTGGCCCGGACACGAACCGCTCGGACCGATCTGGTCGCCGCACCGTTCCGGCAACGACCCACGGGGCGCACGCCTTCAACGCGTCGACAGATAGAGCTGGGACAATAGGGCTTAGCGGCTCGTTCCAGAGTTTCCAAGAGCTTTCTTGCGACCCGTGAGGACACGGTCGCGGCTGCAAAGATCCTTCAGCAAACTCGTCGCCTGTGCGCCGGCGCGTCGGAACAGGTCCGCAACGCTGTCACCCTGGTCATGACCGACTTCCACCAGGAAGAGACCTCCTGGCTTCAAGACCCGCAGCACTTCCGGGGCGAGGATGCGATAGTCGCGCAATCCATCTTCGCCACCGTCCAGAGCCATGCGGGGTTCATGGTCCCGCACCTCCGGATCAAGGGCCTCGATCTCGCCCGAGCGTATGTAGGGGGGATTGGCGACCACCAGGTCGAAGGATCCATCCTGCAGGCCGTGGGTCCAGTCGCCGAGCAGCAGGACGGCACGGTCCGCAAGTCCAAGCCCCGCCGCATTGTCGCGCGAGACGGCTAGCGCCTCCTCCGACAGGTCCACCCCCACGCCTCGCGCGAAGGGCCGCTCCGCCAGGATGGCGAGCAGGATGGCGCCGGAGCCGACGCCGAGGTCCAGAACGGTGAAGGGCTCATGCTCGGCGAAGGCGCGCAGCGCATGGTCCACGATCACCTCCGTCTCGGGACGGGGGGTGAGCACATGAGCGTTGACGTCCAGCATGATCGTCCAGAAGCCCTTGCGGCCGAGGATGTGGCTGACCGGTTCACGGCGGCTCCTCCGCTCCAGGTAGCCATCCAGGATGGACTCCTGCTCGGCGGTGAGCGTCCGGTAAGGGTCCGTCACGAGGTCGGCGCGGGTGACCCCGGCTGCAGCCTCCAGCAGAAGGCGGGCGTCGATCACCGGGCTGTCGACCTCGGCGGCCTTCAGCCGGTCGCGGGCGGACGTCCATGCCTTGACCAGGTTGGCGGGAGAAGAGGGGGTGTCGGACGGCAAGGCGAACTCGTAGCGGCGACGTCGTTGGTGATGAATATACCGCCCGTTAGCGTCGACCGGAACGTCCCTCCGGGCCGCCCTGTCAGCCTTTCAGCTTGCGGGCCAGCGTCTCCAGGTCGGCGGCGATGGCCGGGTCTTCCGCCCTGATCGCCTCCATGCGCCGTACGGCATGCAGCACCGTGGTGTGGTCGCGTCCGCCGAACCGCCGGCCGATATCGGGGTAGGAGCGGGTGGTGAGCGTCTTGGACAGGTACATCGCGACATGGCGCGGACGCGTCACCGCGCGGGTCCGCCGCTCGCAGAGGAGGTCGGACTGCTTCAGCCCATAGTGCTCCGCCACCGCCTTCTGGATGTCGTCCACCGTTATGCGGCGCTCCACCTCGCGCAGATGCGGGCGCACGATCGCCTGAGCTTCGTCCAAGGACAGCCGCGCCAGCCGCTCGCCGGCGCGAGCGACAAGGGTGTTCAGCCCTCCTTCCAGCTCTCGCACGCTGTCGGTGAAGCGGTCGGCCAGGAAGTCCAGCACCTCCGGACGCGCTTCGCCTTCCAGGTCGAGGCTGCGGGACAGGATGGCGAGCTTGCGTTGGACGATGCCGAGGCGCAGCGCCCGGTCGGCCGGTTCGATCCCGCAGACCAGCCCCGCACCAAGATGGGACCGCAGCCGCGCGTCCACATCGGCGAGCGCGCTGGCCGGGCGGTCGGAGGCGAACACCACCCGGCGTCCCTCGCCCATGAGGGCGGCGAGCGTATGGAACAGCTCCTCCTCGCTCGACTTCTTGCCCCCGATGAAGTGGACGTCATCAACGAGCAGAAGGTCGGCGGCGCGAAGTTCGCTTTTGAAGCCCGGAGTCGACTTGTCCATGAGGGCCTTGACGAACGTCGAGGTGAACCGCTCGGCGGTCAGATAGACGATGCGTGCGCTCGGACGCTGACGCGACGCCTCCCACGCCAGGGCGTTCAGCAGGTGCGTCTTGCCGAAACCATAGGGCCCGTGGAAGAAAACGGGGTTGAAACAGCCGTCGGCCCAGCCGGCGATCCGCCGCGCCACCCCGAGCGCGAACTCGTTGGACGGTCCGGCGACGAAGCTGTCGAAGGTGAGGCGTTCGTTTAGGCCGACCGGGCGTGTAACGCCTGCGGCAGGCGGGGCCGGCGCCGGCGCCGGCGAGGTCGGTGGCGGGGAAGGCTTGGTGAGGAACGGCGCAGAGGCGGCGGCGCCCCGGTCGCCTTCGAACTCCTGACGTGACTTGAGGTCGAGCCGGCGCTGCTCCGGATCGTTCTGAAGCCACAACTCTCCCAGGCGGCGCCAGGCATTGCGGCGGATCCAGTCCCGCGCGAGGCCGGTCGGCGTGACCACCACCAAGGCGTCACCCCTTCCCTGCCGCAGCCGGGCGGGCGCGATCCAGGATCCAAAGGTGTCCTCGCCGAGCTCGCTCCGCAGAGCGCCGCAGGCCTTGGACCAAGCTCTCGCGGCCAAGCCCGTGGCCCCCTCGATCTCGGTCGCGATAGTCTCCGCCACGTTCGCCGCCATCGCCCCTGACCGCATCCGCACCCAGCCCGTGCTCAACCGGGAAGTGCTTCCCAGCCGCACGCCAGCCGCCCTCTCAAGGCACAGATCCTCCCATCGCGGCGAAAGGGTGAAAAACCCCTGCCCCGTTGAAACCGTGGAGAACCTGCTCTGAGGTCTCCACACTAGCCGGGCTCGGAGGGGGGTCAACGCCGATTCTTAGCGCCGCCGACGCATTAAACCTGTTGACTCGCGCAAGCCCAAAGGGGGCCTGGATTTTTTTACGTGAGAGGTCGGACTGCGCGAATTGCCGCGTCGGCGCTCGTCCGCACACAAAGAAAAGGCCTCGGGCGCTCCGCCGCCCAAGGCCCTGTAGCTAAACAGCTTTATGGGTTTTCAGGCTGGGGTGAGCTTCTTCAGCTGGGCCGCGAGACGAGAAACCTTACGCGCCCCGGTGTTCTTGTGGACCACGCCTTTGGACACCGCCCGCATCAATTCGGACTGCGCCTGAACGAAGGCGCCCGCGGCAAGCTGGGCGTCGCCGGATGCTGCAGCCTCCTCGAAGCGCCGTAGGAAGGTGCGGACCCGAGAACGGCGAGCGCGGTTCACAGCCGTCCGCTGCTCGATCTTGCGAACCGCCTTCTTCGAGCCCGGCGTATTAGCCATGATAGATCAACCTGAGATGGGCCGGCTGACTGCTCGGCCGGGACTTGGGAGGGCGCGGGTATACGGAAGCTGCCCGCCAGCGTCAATGTAGGTGCCGGCGGCTACTGACCTCCGCCGACGGATGAGGGCCCTTCCAGGCCCGCCGCCGCCGCGAGGGTGGAGCGCGTGGCGCGCTCGCCCTCCGGGCCGGGCTGTGGTTCCAGCTGGTCGTCATGAACGGTGGAGCGGCGTGCCGCCCGGCTGTAGTCGGCCTTGGCGTAGGTGCCGCCATCCTCGTGGGTG
>CAXUCS010000001.1:19784-49233 GCA_964249365.1 uncultured Caulobacteraceae bacterium
TCGACGGGGCTCACGGCAGGGGGCGGCGTTTCGGGGGTGACCTGGGGATCGACCGGACGATCCGTCGCCTCCAGGGTCCGCCCGGAGCGCGCCTCCTCGGTCGGGCCGGGGGAATGGGCCATGTCAACTCCGCTCGCGAACTCCTACGATCAACCCGCCGCGACGACGGGCGTTCCTCACCCGCCGTCAGATGCTTTAAGGCCTCGCAAAATCAGGTGCGCCGGCTCAGGCGGGATGGCTGAACGCCGGCTAGAACTGCAGCTCGGGGTGAGCAGCGCCCGGGTAGGCCGTCTCCGGCATGTGCAGGGTGAAGGTGGCCCCTGCGCCGGGCTCGCTTTCCAGCGCGACCCACCCTCCGTGCAGCTCCACCAGCGCCTTGACCAGCGCCAGCCCCAGCCCGGGGCCGCCGCGGTCGCGCCCTACGAAACGGTCGAAGATGTGCGCCTGGACATGGAAAGGGATGCCGCGCCCGGTGTCCTGGACCTTGATCTTCACCTCCCCGAAGGCCCGCTGCGCGTCCAGCACCACCTCGCTACCCGCCGGGCTGGAGCGGATGGCGTTGGCCGTCAGGTGATCCAGCGCCTGGGCGAGGCGGCGCCCGTCGGCGCGGATCACGCCGGCCGAGGCTTCCACCACGCTGACCTTGACCTCCGCCTCCTCCGCATCCCGCCCGGCGCGCGCGGCTGCGGCGCGCAGGAGCGCGCCCACGTCCACATCGCCGAGCGAGAGCGCCATCTCGCCGGCGTCGATCTGCGCCATGTCGAGCACGTCGTCGATGGAGGAGGCGAGCTGGGCGGCGGCGGTCCGCACCGCCTGGACGTGGCCACGCGAGCGCTCCGGCAAGGCGTCCCCCTGCCGGTCCAGCAGCTCGGAATAGCCGATGATGGTGGTGAGGGGCGTGCGGAGCTCGTAGGACACGTTGCCGACGAAGTCGCGCTTCAGCCGCTCGGTCTCCTGCAGCGCCTGGGACCGATCCACCAGCGCCTGCTCGAGCTTGCGGGTGGCGGTGACGTCGCCGAAGGCGACCAGCGTGGCCCCGTCCGGCAGGGGGCGCGTCTGGTAGGCGACGACGCGCTGGTCGGAGGTGCGGATCTCGCCGCCGATCGGTGCACGGGCCTGGGGATCGGGATCGGCGACCCGGGCCTTGAGCTCGCGCCAGAAGCCCCGGTCATGAACCAGGGGTGTGCAGAGCTCCACCACCCCGTCGAAATCCGCCGCATCGCCGAGCGCCTGAGGCGTGGTGCGCCAGAACCGTTCGAACGCCTCGTTATGCAGCCTGAGCCGCCCGTCCGAACCGAACACCGCCACCGCGTCGTTCAGCTTGTCGAGCGTGGCCTGCTGCACCTGGACCAGCGAATTATACTGGGCGCGGAGTTTCAGCTCGCCGGTGATGTCGGAGAACACGTGCAGGAGGCCGCCCAAGGGGTGGGGCTGGCGCACCACTCTCACGGTGCGACCGTCCGGCAGGCTCCACATCTCGTCCGGCGCGGGCTCGAGAGCCTCATAGAAGGCGAGCTCGCGCGCCTTGAACTGGACGTAGTTGGCCGTCTCGGGCAGGCGGCGTCGCTGGCGCAGCCGGTCCAGCACCTCCGCGTGGGTTGGCTGGTCGGCGAGCCAGGCCGGCTCCAGGCCCCAGAAGGCGCTGAAGGCGGTGTTGTGGAAGGCGAGGCGGCGGTCCTCCCCGAAGATCGCCACCGCGTCAGCCAGCCGGTTCAGCGTCTCGTCCTGGGCGTGGCGGGCGCGCTTGAGGGCCTCGCGCGTGTCCTCCGCCTCGGTAACGTCCAGCGCCACGGCGCCTGCGCCGCCTCCCTCCAGCGGCTCCGCCGTGACGTGAAAGGCGCGCCGGCTGCCGGCCACCGGCGCCCATCGGAGCGCTTCCCGCCGCTCTCCCGTCGTCGCCGCTTCGCTCGCCAGTCCCTCCAGGCCGCGGTCAAAGACGAGGCTGCGCGCCACCGCGTCATCCACCGAGCGCGCTTCCGCCGCACCGAGCCAGGCCTGGTTGGCCCAGACCAGGCGTCCGCTCGGCCCGGTGATCCAGGCCGGATCGGCCTGGGCGTCCAGGAAGGCGGCGAAGCGGGCGGCCGAGGGCAACCCCTCCCCGGCCACGACCGACAGGCCAAGCCAGGCGAACGCGCCGGCGGTACGCCCTTCCACGACCACCGCGCCCTTGCCCTGGCCGCGGACTTCGAAATTGCAGGGCTCGCCGCGCTCGATCAGCGCCTGGAGCCTGCGGGCGTTCTCCGAATGCGAGTGGATCAAGGCGTCCACCACCGCATCCGCATCAGCGGAGCCGAGGCCGAGCGTTGCGGCGCAGGCGGCCAGGCTGTCGCGACCCGACGCCACACGGGCGCCCTGGGGTTCGATCACCACCACAGCCCGGTCGAAGACGTCGGTTGACGCGTGGGCGGTCTCTTCCTGCTGCTCGCGCAGGCGCAGCGCACCGGTGAGTTCACGGATACGGGCGGAGGCCTGTCGGCGCTGGGACAGGGCCCAAAGCGTCGCGGCGATCGCCAGGCTGGTGGCGCCCCCGGCGGCGGCGAAGGCAGCATCGACGACGGCCATGAAACGGGCGCTCGCGGCGGGGCGACTCCCCTCGAATCAACAGTTTACCGTATAACAGCAGGGAAGGCGCGCCATCCCGGTTTCGGTAAACGGGATATAAAGGCGCGGCGGAGGAAGCTGTGCGGACCGGGCCCGCCCGCAATGATCCCGACCTGCGATGACGTCTGAACGCACCCTGCACCACTTTCCGCTCGATCCGTTCTCGCGCCAGGTACGCCTGGCGCTTGGCGAGAAGAAGCTGCCCTTCGACGAGCAGGTGGAACGCTATTGGGAGCGGCCGGACGGCCTGGCCACGCTCAATCCCTCCGGCCTACCTCCTGTCCTGGTGGAAGGCTCGGGCCCCCATCGGGTGGTCGCCTGCGAGCCACGGGCGATCCTGGAGTATCTGGAGGAGGCGCACACGGGATTTCCGCTCATGGCGCGCGACCTTGCAGAGCGGGCGGAAGCCCGCCGGCTGCAGGACTGGTTCGACCGCAAGTTCCACAACGAGGTGAACGCCTACCTCCTTTACGAGAAGATGGAGAAGCGGCTCCTCGGCCTAGGCGCCCCGGACCTGCAGGGCATCCGGCGCGGACGCGAGGCGCTGCGCGCCCACCTGCAATACATGGATGGACTCCTGAACGCGCGCGAGTGGCTGGCGGGGCGCAAGATGAGCCTCGGCGACATCGCCGCCGCCGGCCATATGTCCGTCATCGACTATATCGGCGAGGCGCCCTGGGACGCGTTCAAGAACGTCCGGACCTGGTACATGAAGATCAAGTCGCGGCCGTGCTTCCGCCCCTTGCTGGCCGACCGCATGCCGGGCCTGCCGCCCTCGCCCCACTACCACGACCTGGATTTCTAAGGCCGCGGCGCAGGACCGGCGCGGCGGCGCTTCAAGCCTGGAAGGCCAGCACCGCGCGCGCTCCGGGATGGCTCGAATCGTATTCCAGGCGGGAGTTGAGGCTGCGCGCCATGGCGGCGATGACCCGCTGGCCAAGGCCGGTACCCCGGGGCGGGGCGGCCCCGTCGAGCCCCCGGCCGTCGTCCTCCACCGTAAGACGGACCTGATCGACGGGATGAGCCTCCAACGCCACGCGAACCTCGCCCGCCTCCCCGGCCGGATAAGCGTATTTGAACGCATTGGTGACGAGTTCAGCCACCACCACGCCGAGCGACACGGCCTTGTCCGGGTTCAGCTTGATCGACTCGGCGGAGAGCCGAATGGGGTGCTCCGTCCCCGCCGCCGCCGCTAGGGATTGCTGCAGCTCGGCGATGAGGCCGCCGAGGTACTCCTCCATGTCGACGTTCTGCACGTCGTCGGACGTATAGAGACGGCGATGGACCTGCATCACGGCGGCGATGCGGGCCTGGGTGTCGCGAAGCGCCACCTGTGCTGCGCCCTCCGGTAGCGCCCCGGCCTGCAGGTGGACCAGGGACGCGATGAGCTGGAGCGAGTTCGCGACGCGATGGTTGACCTCGCGCAACAGGATCGCCTGGCGCTGGACGACATCTTCCAGCCGGGCGTTGGCTTCGCTCAGGGCATGCTGGGCGGCGTCGCGCTCCCGCCGGAGCCGTACGCCCTGTATGGCCTGGTCAAGGGCCTTGGCCAGGAGGTCCTGAAAGTCGTTGTTAGCGGACTTGACCACATAGTCGGCCGCGCCCGCCTTGAGCGCCGCAACCGCCAGCCGGCTTTCATCAGATGCGGTGACGTATACGACTGGCGGCGGCTCGGGCAGCTGGAGCAGCTGCTCCAGCGTCTGCAGCCCGTCCTGGACGGGCATGTAGTGGTCCACCGCCACCACATCGAAGCGATCGGTAGCGGCCAGGCGCACGCCTTCCGCTCCGTCGGGGGCCACCGCGACCTCGAAGCCGCGCCGCTCAAGCCCGCGCGCGACCAGGCGACGCAGGCCTGCGTCGTCGTCGATATAGAGCAGTCTCGGCCGCTCGGCGGCGGCCACGGCCGCTGTCACGGCTGCGGCTCCGGCACCTGGATGACGGACAGGAAGAGGCCGAGCTGGCGTATGGCGTCGGCGAAGGACTCGTAGTCCACGGGCTTGGTGACATAGACGTTGCAGCCGAGGTCGTAGCAGCGTTGGATCTCGACCTTGTCATCGGTGGTGGTCAGGACGACGACGGGGGTGCGCTTCAGCTCGGGGGCGGATTTTATCCGCGCCAGGATGTCGGTGCCGCTCATGTCGGGCAGGTTGAGGTCGAGCAGGATCAGCGCGGGGCCGTTCAGGCATGGGCCGTCCTGGCCCTTGAAGATATACTCCAGCGCCGAGGTGCCGTCGGAAAAGTGACGCACGTGGTTGGAGATGCCGGCGCGGCGGATGTTGCGTTCGATCAAGCGCGCATGACCTTCGTCGTCTTCGACCATCACGATGGTCACGGGATGATGGGCGGTCACGCGGTCTCCTGAGCCCGAGGAGGCTTTGACGGCAGACAGATGCGGAATGTCGCGCCCCGGTCAAGTTCGGAGCGGACGGTGACGGTTCCGCCCAGCCGGTGGACGAGCGCTCGCACGTGCGCCAGACCGATGCCCTCGCCGGGCTGGTCCTGGGCGCCGGCGCGGCGGAACAGCTCGAAGACGCGCTCGTGGTCCTTGGGGTCGATGCCGCGCCCGTTGTCCTCCACCTCGAAGATGCGCTGCGTCCCGTCCGTGTGGCCGCGAACCCGGATCAGGCCCGGGCGGCCGGGCCTGAGGTACTTGAGCGCATTCTCGACCACATTGCTCAGCACCTGCTCAACCGCCAGTCGATCGTTCATGAGGTCCGGCAGTTCGCCCTCGCGCTCCAGCCGGGCGGCCTTGGCCTCGGTCTGGGTCTTGAGGGAGGCGATCACGCCGTCCACCAGGCCGTCCATGTCCACCGGCTCGGGCGACAGGGTGCGCCGGCCCTCCCGCGACAGCCGAAGGATGGCGTTGATCAGCCGGTCCATCTTCTGGGTGGACGTCCGGATGAAGCGGATCGACTCCGGCAAGTCCAGCTCCACCGCCTCAGCGGCCGAGCGGCTCAGGAGCCGCGGGGCCTCCGCCCGAAGCCGCTCCACCAGCTCGCGCAACGGCTTGGCCGCCGTTTCGAGCTCGGCCGTAAAGCCCATGACGTTGACGAGGGGCGAGCGCAGGTCGTGGCTGACGATATAGGCGAAGCGCTGGATCTCTTCGTTGGCGCGGGTGAGATCGGCCGTACGCCGGTTCACCTCGTGCTCCAGGCCGGCGTTCAGGCTGCGCAAGGCCTGTTGTGACGCGTCCAGATCGGCGGCGTAGCGCCTGACCATCAGGAACGCCGCCATCGCCAGGATCGTGAGGAAGGCCGCGGCGGCCACCACCACCCCTGCCAGCTCGTCCGCTTCCTCGTTCTCGCGCCCGCTGCGGATGGCCAGGAGGCGATCCTCCTCCGCCGTCATGGCGAGGAGCAGGGTGCGGAGCTGCCTCAGCGTCGCCTGATCCTCCCGCACGAGCGCCGCGGGATCGAGCAGATGCAGGCTGTCCGACTCGACCGCGTCCAGCGTACTCTGCTGCTCCGATTGCTTGGCCCCCATCAGGGCGCGCAACGACCGGGCGTTGGCCTGCTGGCGGGGGTTGTCGGCCATCATGGCCTGGAACCGCTCTTCCAGCTGCGGCAGTTCGGCCGCCTGTTGGTCGAAGTTGTGCAGGTAGTAGCCGTCCCTGGTGATGATGTAGGCCCGGCGCGCCGACTCGCCCCTCGACAGGTTGCCCCGGATCTCGCTGATCAGGCTCTTGGCCGAATAGGTGTGATTCACCCAGCGCGTGGTCGCCTGGTAGCTCGACAGCGACAGGAGCGTCAGGCCGATCATCGCGACCAGCACGATCATCCCGAGCCCCACCGCCGCCACGAGAAGGCGGCGCACCCGGGCGCCGCGGCGAGCCTCGGCCAGGGCCTCCGGCGTCGTCAGGTCCGCCGCGCTCACTTCACCTCGGCGGGAAGTGTGAGGTCGCAGACGGAGAAGTCGGCGCCCTTCTCGTCGCGGCTCCTCGCCACCAGCACCTTGAAGGCGTCTTTGGACGGATCCAGCACGCGCACGTGCAGCTGTTCACTGGGCGGCAGGTCGTCGCCCAGCCGCACGCGGGTCATGATGTCTTGCGGCTTGGCTACGGGCTCTCCCGTCTTGATGGCGTTCACCACGTCCTGGCCGGAGATCACCCGACCGAAAGCCGTGTAGCGCTTCTCCAGCGCCGGATAGGCCGCGCGCATGAAGAAGAACTGGCTGTTGCCGGAGTCGGGGCTGGCGTTGCGGGCGAAGCCGAGCACGCCCGGGCAGAACAAGGGCCATGCGGCCGCCTTGCCGTCCATGGTGAGCGGCATCACCGCGTCGGGCTGGCTTTCCACGGTAAGGACGCCGATCAGGCCTTCCGCGGCGCCGGACGGCTGGGCCACCTGGACGAAGGGGGCGGCGTGGTCGCGGCGGAAGGTGAACTCGGCTTTGACGTTGGGCAGGGTGGAGTCGCCGGTGCCGTCGTCCTTGGGATCGCCGGTCTGGTCCATGAAGCCATCGATGACCCGGAAGAAGCTCCGGCCGTCGTAGAAGTGCTGCCTGGCCAGGGTCTTGATGCGCGCCACCGTTTCCGGCGCCGCCAGGGGCGTCAGCTCGGCGATGATGCGTCCCTTGTTGGTGTCGACGATCAGGAGGTCGTCCGGATCGGGCGTCCTCCAGTCGCCCTCGGTGATCGGCAGCGGGGGCGGCGGAGGCGTGGGCGTAAGAGGATCAAGGACCAGGTGTTTGGGCGCCGGCGGCGGCCTCTTCTTGCGGGCCTTGGTCGCGGCTTGCACGCCGGGGGCGGCGACGAGGAGGGCGAGCGCGGTGGCGAGGAGCCGCGTCCTTCGTGACGGAGATCGGATCATCGGTCGAACTTGGCCCTCAGGCTCTCCGCCACTTCGGGAGTGACGAAGGCGGTGATGTCGCCGCCGAGCCTGGCGATCTCCTTCACCAGGCGTGAAGCCACCGCCTGGTGATGGGGGTCGGCCATGAGGAAGACCGTCTCGATCTCCCGGTTGAGCTGCTGGTTCATGGCTGTCATCTGGAACTCGTATTCGAAATCAGCCACGGCCCGGAGACCGCGTACGATCATGGCGGCCCCGACCTCCTCGGCGAAATGCATCAGGAGCGTCTCGAAAGGTCGGGCGACGATCTCGCAACCGCCCTGGAAGCGGGCGCATTCGCCGACCACCATCGCCACACGCTCCTCCAGGCTGAAGAGGGGAGCCTTGTCGCGGTTGATCGCCACCCCGATCACCAGCCGGTCCACCAGCTTGACCGCCCGTCCGATGATGTCGAGGTGGCCGTTGGTCAGGGGATCGAAGGTGCCGGGGTAGAGACCGGTGCGCAAAGGCTTCAGGTCCTGCGAAGCTCAGGCGGCGACGCCTAACGGCTCCCTAGGCTTTCCACAAGCGGCGGCCGCCTCGCCCCGACCCAGGCGGTCGAGCTCCCGCCCCCCGGGGACCGCGGCGGACGGCAAGGCGAGGCGGCCCCAGCTTCTCCGCTTCCCGATGGGGCAATGGATGATGGGCGTGGGCGTGGTCCTCCTCGGCCAGGAAGCGGGAGACCTCCAGCGCGGCCATGCAGCCCTGACCTGCGGCCGTGACGGCTTGTCGGTAAACGTGATCGGTGACGTCGCCCGCGGCGAAGACGCCCTTGACCGCCGTAGCGGTGCGTCCCGGCTCCACCAGAAGGTAGCCGGCGGGATCCATCGGCAACTGACCAGCGAAGAGCTCCGAAGCCGGCGCATGGCCGATGGCGATGAAGAGCCCGTCAGCCGCGACCTCCCGCCCCATCCCCGTCTTCAGGTCGCGCAGCCGCACCCCCGAGACGGTGGCCGGCTCGCCCGAGCCCAGCACCTCCTCGATCTCGCTGTTCCAGATCACCTCGATCTTGGGATGGGCGAAGAGCCGCTCCTGGAGGATGCGCTCGGCGCGGAGTTCGGCGCGGCGATGGACGAGGGTCACGTGGCTCGCGAAATTGGTCAGGAACAGCGCCTCCTCCACCGCCGTGTTGCCGCCCCCCACCACCGCGACCCGCTTGTTCCGGTAGAAGAAGCCGTCGCAGGTCGCGCAGGCCGAGACGCCGAAGCCGCGGAAGCGCTGCTCGCTCGGCGTGCCGAGCCACTTGGCCTTGGCTCCTGTGGAGATGACGAGGGTCTCGGCCAGAAGCGTCGCGCCACCGTCGAGCCGGAGGCTGAACGGGCGGGCGGACAGGTCCACGGAGGACACCAGATCATCCAGGAACTCCGTCCCGACGTGGGCGGCCTGGGCGCGCATCTGCTCCATCAGCCAGGGCCCCTGGATCACGTCCGCGAAGCCCGGGTAGTTCTCCACGTCGGTGGTGATGGTCAGCTGGCCGCCGGGCTCCAGGCCCGAGATCACCACGGGCTCCAGCCCCGCCCGCGCGGCGTAGATCGCCGCCGTCAACCCCGCCGGTCCCGAACCGAGGATGACGACACGGATGCTACGGGGCTGGCTCATGGCGGGTCTCGCAAGGCAGGTCCTGGAGGACGCTTCCTTTCGAGATAGGCGAAGGAGCGTGGCTGCGCCCGCATTGCACAGGGAGGTCCGCGCTGCTAGCCACCTTGGTCCTCTGCTTGGGGCGGATTGCTGGGGGATCGACGCGAGCCATGATGAGCACTCCCGGCCGGCGGCGTCGCGGCGCGGTGTTCGACCTTCTGTCCTTCGACCGGCTGCTGACCGGCCCCCTGATCCACCTGATCTACTGGGGCGGGTTGGCGCTGGTGCTGCTCTCCGGGTTCGGCTTCGTGGGGGCGGCCGTGGGGCTTGCGCTGCGGAACCTGAACATGGAGGCGCTGCTGCTTGCCGTTCCGGCGGTGATCGCCGCGATCCTCGGCATGCTGGTGGTGGCGCTCCTCTGGAGGGCGGCCTGCGAGTTCTTCCTGGCCGTCTTCAGCATCGCCGAAGATCTCCACGCCATCCGCGCCGCCCAGACCACGGCCCCGGGCGCCGCGCCGGGAGCCCGCCAGCCGTTCAACCTCGGCTGACCCGCCGCCCACACACGGCGAGTTAAACATTAACCGCCAGGGTGCGGCGGACCCCTCACGGCCGGACCTCCCCCTCCATGTTCCAGATCATCGGCGTCGTGCTGCTGTTCGGCCTCGTGTTCGGCAGCTTCCTGATGTCGGGCGGCAACCTCGGCGTGATCATCGAGGCGGCGCCCCACGAGCTGATGGCCATCCTGGGCGCCGGCGTCGCCTCCTACCTGATCTCCAACTCCATGGGCGTGATCAAGGCCACAGGCGGCGGCTTCGCCAAGATCTTCTCCGGTCCCAAGTGGAAGGCCGGCGACTACACCGACCTTCTCTCCTTGCTGTTCGTTCTGATGAAGATGATGAAGGCCAAGGGCGTCATCGCGGTGGAGAGCCACATCGAGAAGCCCGCCGAGAGCACTGTCTTCTCCAAATATCCGAAGGTCATGAAGGACCATTTCGCAGTGGACTTCATCTGCGACACCCTTCGCATGATGACCATGAACCTGGAGGATCCGCACCAGGTAGAAGACTGCATGGAGCGTCAACTGGAGAAGCACCACCACGAGGCGGAGGCGCCTGCCCACGCGCTGCAGAGCCTCGCCGACGCCCTTCCCGCCCTCGGCATCGTCGCCGCGGTGCTCGGCATCATCAAGACCATGGGCGCCATCACCCAGCCACCGGAGATCCTGGGCCAGATGATCGGCTCGGCGCTGGTCGGCACCTTTCTCGGCGTATTCCTGGCCTACGGGCTGGTGGCGCCCATGGCCGGGCGGCTGAAGGCGGTGGTGAACGAGGAGGCGAGTTTCTACGCCATCATCCGCTCGGTGCTGGTGGCCCACCTGCACGGCAACGCCGCCCAGATCAGCGTGGAGATCGGCCGCGGCGCGGTGCCGAGCTCGGCCCAGCCTTCCTTCTCCAAGCTGGAAGAAGCCCTGACCAACATGCCCGCCGAGGCCGCCTAAAAGGCTCCAGGGAACGCAGATCACGCTTGCGTGTTCGGCTATGCGTGCATATTGGGCGTAGCGCTGCGGGCTGCGAGCCCAACGCCGGCGGGGTCCCCGACGGCGTTGTTTTCAAACCCGCGACGAAGGCGCTCTAACCTCCTTTAGGGGACCAGGGACAATGACCTCCATCCGTAAGATCATGCTGGCGGGCGCTGCGGCGGCCGCTCTGGGTGTCGCCGCCTGCCACGGCGGTTCCTCCACCAACGAGACGGCGAACTCCTCCACCACCGACACCACGACCACCACGGCGCCGGACAATTCGGCTGGCGGCATGTCGTCCAACACCACGACGACGACGACCAACGACATGGGCGGCGGCAACATGACGTCGTCCACCACCAACTCGACCTCGAACAGCCAGTAAGTTCAACCGGTCACCCGGTGATGTGAGGGCCGCCCGCGAGGGCGGCCCTTTCTGTTTGAGACAGTCGTGAGCGCCGACCTGGACTGGAGTGCGGACGCTCCCCGTTCGCGCCGCTACCAAGACATCTACTTCTCCGCGGCCGACGGATTGGCCGAAAGCCAGGCGGTATTCCTGGACGGTTGCGGATTTCCGGCGAGCTGGGCCGGCCGGACCTCCTTCTGTGTGGCGGAGCTCGGCTTCGGCACGGGCCTGAACGTCGCCGCCCTCCTGCACCTATGGCGGCGGACCAAGCCTCCAGGCGCCCGCCTTTCCATCTTCACAGTGGAAGCCGAGCTGATGGACCGGGCCGACGCGGCCCGGGCGCTTGCGGGATGGAGGGAAGCGCTCGGACCCGCGGTCGACGCCGTCCTTCACGCTTGGCCGGATGCGAGGACGGGTTTCGTCCGGCGCGACCTGGACGCCTACGACGCCACCTTGGACCTCTACCTCGGCGAGGCCGGCGAGGCGCTGCGGCGCTGGAGCGGACCGGCGGACGCCTGGTTCCTCGACGGCTTCGCGCCTTCACGCAATCCTGACATGTGGCGTCCTGAAGTGCTCGCCGCCGTAGGCCGGCTGAGCGCTCCGGGCGCCCGGGCGGCCAGTTTTACCGTTGCGGGCTCCGTGCGGCGCGGCTTGGCGGAAGCGGGCTTCACCGTCGTCAAACGCCCCGGTTTCGCGGCCAAGCGCGAGCGGCTGGAAGCCCATCTGCCCGGGCGCCTGGTCTCACCGACGGCGCCCCGCCGCGTGGCGGTGATCGGCGCCGGGATCGCCGGCGCGTCGCTGGCCCGCGCGTACGCCCGCCGAGGCCTCGCTTGCACCGTCCTGGATACCGCCGGCCCCGGCGCGGGTGCGTCGGGCAACCCGGCCGCCCTGGTCACGCCGCGTCTCGACGCGGGTTTCGGCCCGGCCGCGGAGCTGCACGCGATCGCCTTCTCACGCGCCGTCGAGCTTTACCGGCGCGAGACCCCGGCCGCCATCATCGCCGAAGGCGCGCTCCAGCTCGGCCGCACAGGCCGGGACACGGAACGCTTCCGCCGCCTTGCGGGGTGGGGTGGCTTTGCCGAGAGCTCCCTGGAGCTTCGAGGCGCCGCTGACGCCGCCGAGGCTCTGGACGAACCCGTTGAACCTGCGACGGCCGTCCTGCGGATCGGCGACGCCCTGGTTGTCGAACCCGCGGCCGTCCTCGCCGCCTGGCTCCAGAACCCCACGCTTCTGACGGGGTCGGTCGCAAGGCTCGCCTTCGAGGACGGCGTATGGGCCTGCTACGGCCCGCAGGACACCCGCCTGGCCGAGGCGGAGGTCCTCGCAGTTTGTGCAGGGGCCGGTACGGAAGCGCTCCTGCCCGGTTCAGGCTTGCAGCCGGTGCGGGGCCAGGTGGAGTTCACGCGGGAGCAGGTCTTCGCCGGCCCGGCGGCGGCCTGGGGCGGCTACGCCGTCCCGCTGCGCGAGGGCGGCGCGCTCTTCGGCGCCAGTCATGTGCGCGGCGACAGCGCCCGGGACCTTCGCGCCGCGGAGACGGCGGCCAACCTCGCCGTTCTGGCGGAGCGTCGGCCCCAGTTGGCGGCGCGCGTGCGCGCCCAACCAGGGCGACTACAGGCCAGGGCGGCCGTCCGCGCCGCCACGGCGGACCACCTGCCCCTGGCAGGATGGACCGCGGCTGGCGTCCAGGTGCTGGCCGGCCTGGGCGGACGGGGCTTCACCCTGGCGCCGGTTCTCGCCGAACACCTTGCCGCTCTGGCGACCGGTGCGCCCTCCCCGCTCCCGACCGACCTCGCCGCGCGCCTGGAGCCTGCCCGCAGCACGCAGAACCACGAGCCCGGCTGACCGGTAGGGTGTTGAGCCGCAGGGGGAGCAGACGATGACGCCAAGCAGGCTGAGCTACGCAGCGGCCTTCGCCCTGGCCCTCACGTTCACCGAGGCGCAGGCCCAGACCTCCCCCGCTCCCGCCCATAAGGCTCCCGAAACGAACAGCTGCTTCTACATCAACCAGCTGCAAGGCCAGCAGGCGCTGAACGATCGTTCGGTGATTTTCCGGGTCAATGTGTCGGACTACTACCGGCTTGATTTCGCGGGCACGTGTCCGGCCCTGACCTTTCCCGAACCCAAGCTCATCCTGACGCCGGTGGGCGGCATAGGCTTGGTTTGCAACGCGCTCGACCTCGACGTGAAGGTCTCCCAGAACGGGCCGGGAGAGATCCCCGAACCGTGCATCCCGAGCGCCTTGCACCGCATGACGCCGGCGGAGGTCGCCGCGACGCCCAAGAAGAGCCTGCCGCCCTGAACGGGCCTCAGACGGTCGGCTGCGGCGGGGAGGTGATCACCTCCACGTTGTCGCGTAGAAGGTAGAAGATGTCCTGCAACGCGGTTTTCCGGGAGTCTGCCTTGTCGCCGGCCGCCTCCAACTCCCCGAGCTTCCTCGGCAAGTCCATGGATATGCCCTTCAGGATGCATTTGAGATCGCCGTCCGTGCCGCGCTTGGCGAGATCGAGGTGGCCCTGCATGTCCAACGCGGAAAGCGCACCGACATCGGCCCTGAACCGATCGAACCCCCGCAGGGGCGCGCCCGCCGGTGCAATGCGGTAGGCCTCCACCTCCGCCTTGAGGAGACCCGCGCGACGGACGATGTCAGCGTAGAGCGGCTCCTGTGCGAGAGGATTTTGGGCCGCGACGGCCGGAGGCGGCGCGATCGCCAGGGCGGCGAGCACCAGCGGCCGGGCCGGCGCTGGGTGGAGGGCGGCGAACAGGATGGCGCCGGAAAGCGCGATGTCGCAGGACATGACGGCGGACCTGGGTTTGCTGGCGTGAAGGTCCGCCTATCAGCCGTGATTGCGGTAAACGGAAGATGACCGGAGGTCCGCTTCTTGGCACGCGGACCAAGCCCTCGCGTCAGGCCTGCGGCGTATCCTGGCCGTCGTAGGCGGCGGGATCGAGCCGCTCGCTCTCCCCGTGGTCGTGGCCGGAAAGCACGAAGCGACGATCGCAGTAGCCGCACTCCACGAACCCCCGTGCGCCCATCTCCAGCCATACGCGCGGGTGACCGAGAGCGCCGCCCACGCCGTCGCAGGCCACCCGGTGCTCGTCGACGACGACCACCTCCGGCGGTTCCGGCGCACCCTGTATGCGCGGGGTCAGGGGCATGGCTGCGGGCGGCTCCAACTTGGCAAGCGGGTGTGTGAAGCCTACCTATGCGCCGCGTCTGGAGCCGTCAACGAAGCGTCCGCGCGTGGCTGACCAGGACCTCCGATCCCTCGATGACCACTCTCTCCGACGCGCCCGAGTTCGCCATCAAGGCCACCGGGCTGGTGAAGACCTATCCCAAGACCAAGCTGACGCCTGAGAAGACGGCCCTGAGGGGGCTCGACCTCGCCATCCCAAGGGGTTCGATGTTCGGCCTGCTCGGGCCCAATGGAGCCGGCAAGTCGACCTTCATCAACATCCTGGCCGGGCTGGTGAACAAGACCGCCGGTCAGGTCAGCATCTGGGGCATGGACATCGACCGCCAGCCCCGGACCGCCCGCGGCGCCATCGGCGTGGTGCACCAGGAAATCGTCTCGGACGTCTTCTTCACGCCGCGCGAGGCGCTGGAGGTCCAGGCCGGCTTCTATGGCGTGCCGCCGAAAGACCGCAAGACCGAGGAGATCCTCAAGAGCCTCGGTCTTCTGGACAAGGCCGACGCCTATGTCCGCCAGCTTTCCGGGGGCATGAAGCGGCGGCTGATGGTGGCCAAGGCGATGGTGCATGAACCGCCCATCCTGATCCTGGACGAGCCCACCGCGGGGGTGGACGTGGAGCTTCGCCGCCAGCTCTGGGAGCGGGTGCAGGAGCTGAACGCCCGCGGCGTGACTATCGTGCTGACCACTCACTATTTGGAGGAGGCGCAGGCGCTCTGTGACCAGATCGCCATCGTGAACCGGGGCGAGATGGTCGCCTGTGAGCCGACGCCCAAGCTACTCCGTCGGTTGGACACCCGCTCCGTCGTGGTCACCCCCGCCTCGCCGTTAGAGGCGGCCCCGCAGTTCTCCGGCCTGGAGACACGGTTGCGGGGCGACGGACGCTTGGCGGTCAGCTACCGGAGCGAACAGGTGAGCTTTGAGGCGGTCCTGGCCGCCATTCGCGAGGCCGGTGTCCAGATCCGCGACCTGTCCACCGAAGAACCGGACCTGGAAGACGTCTTCCTCGCCCTAACCTACGGCGACGCCGCCGCCGCCAGTCCGGTTTCCTACTGACCTCATGCCACGCGCGACCAGGACAGCCTGAGGAGCGCGCAACCGTATCGTACAGCCCTCGCCTGACGCGACGTGAGGGTAGACATTTCAGGCCTCACAGGCGCGCAGCCCCGCCTCCAGCTTAGCTCGGTCGAGGTTGCGACCGATGAAGACCATGCGACTGTAGCGCCGGTCTTGCGGCCGCCACGGCCGTTGCAGGTCGCCTTCCAGGATCATGTGAACGGCCTGGAACACCAGCCGCCGGCTCTCGCCCTTGACGTCGAGAATGCCCTTGGCCCGCAGGATGTCGGGGCCCTGAAGCTGGAGCAGGGTGTTCAGCCACTGGCTGACCCGTTGCGCGTCGAGCGGCCGCTCGGTGGTGAGGGCGACACCTTTGATGTCCTGGTCCTCGTGGGCGTGGCCGCCCGTGGAGTCATGCTCGTGGCCGCAATGGTCGTCGTGGACATGGCCCGGCTCCCCGTGCGCCGGGTCGAGGAACTCCGGCTCCAGGTCCAGGATTCGCTCAAGATCGAACGCGCCCCGTTCCAGGATAAGGCGAAGGTCGACGTTGGACCGCTCCGTCCGGTGGATGGGAGCGAGCGGGTTCAGACGCCGGATGCGCGCTTCCACCTCCTGCAGGGCCGCCTCGTCGACGAGATCGATCTTGTTCAGGACGATCTGGTCGGCGAACGCCACCTGCTCGCGAGCCTCCCGTGAGTCGGCCAGGCGCAGGAGGACATGGCGCGCGTCCACCACCGTGGTGACGCTGTCGAGGCGCGTCTTGGCCCGCACGTCCTCGTCCACAAAGAAGGTCTGAGCCACCGGTCCGGGGTCGGCCAGCCCCGTTGTCTCGACGATGATGGCGTCGAACGCGCGCCGGCTCGCCGTCTGGCGGCGCATCAGCCCGGCCAAGACGCGGATCAGGTCGCCCCTCACCGTGCAACACACGCAGCCGTTGTTCATCTCGAACACCTCCTCGTCGGTGTCCACCACGAGATCGTTGTCGATGCCGACCTCGCCGAACTCATTCACGATCACCGCATAGCGACGGCCGTGCTCCTCGGAGAGGATGCGGTTCAGAAGCGTGGTCTTGCCCGCGCCGAGATAGCCGGTCAGCACGGTGACGGGGATGGGTGCGACCGCCTGCGGGTCGGCGGCGGGGGCGTCCGGGGCGAGGATCGTCATGATCCGCTATCTGGCGCCTAGCCGGCCGGGACGAAAGAGCCGCTTGTATGTCGGACGGCTTCATCCATGGTTGGCCGATGCCGCGCGCCCTCGGCCAGATCGACGCCCGCAAGACCCAGGCGATCCTGGACGCCGCCTCAGAGGTGCTGGCGCGCCGCGGAGCGAACGCCTCCATCGAGGAGGTCGCGCGCCGCGCCGGCGTCTCCAAACAGACCATCTACAACCACTACGGCTCCAAGACGGAGCTGGTCCGCACCCTGGTGGAACAGCGCCGCAGCGTGCTGACCGCCACCCTTGAGGCCGTGCCGCCCGACCAGGACGTGGCCGAGACCCTGACCGCCTACGCGCTGGCGATCCTGGAGGCCATCACCTCGCCGAGTTCGCTCCAGCTCACCCGCATGGCCATCGTCGGCGCGACGGACATGCCGGAACTTGGGCGGGCCGTGTTCGACGCCGGCGCCCGGGCGGCCAACGAGCACCTCGCCGCCTTTCTGCAGAGCCGTCCCGAACTCGACCTGCCCAACCCACAGCGCGGAGCCGATATCTTCGTCGGCATGGCCCTCGGCCGGCTGCAGACGCGCCTCCTGATGGGGCTCGAGGGGTTAGAGCGCGAGCAGGCCGTGGCGCGCGCGCAGGAAGCCGCAATACGGTTCGTGCGAGCCTACGCCTGCGCCGACACCGCGCCCGGCACGCCTGCGCCCGCCAAGGCTCAGCCGCCTAGCTTCTGACACAGGGTGTCCAGCTGCTCCAGATTGGCGTAGCGAACCCGGACCTCGCCTTCCCCGCCCCGGTCGACGATCTCCACCCTCAGGCCCAGCATTCCGCTCAGGTCCTGTTCCAACGCTTCGGTGTCCGCGTCCTTGGCCCGACTGCTACGCCGCACGCGGGGCGGTGCAACGGAGCTGGAGGGCGCCTGCGCCCTGCGGGCGAGAGCCTCCGCCTCGCGCACCGTCAGCTCGCCCTCCACGATGGCGCTCGCCAGCTGCTCCGGATCGGGCGATGCCGCGATAGCGCGGGCATGGCCGGCTGTGAGCCGTCCACTTTGGACGTGCTCACGGACCGCGGCGGGCAGCTGCAGCAGCCGCAGTGCGTTGGCGACGTGGCTGCGGCTCTTGCCGACCGTCCTGGAGATCGCCTCCTGGGTGCGGCCGAACCGATCCATCAAGGTGCGATAGCCGAACGCCTCCTCAAGCGGGTTGAGGTCGGCGCGTTGGACGTTCTCCACGATGGCGATCTCGGCGACGGCGGCATCGTCCAACGTGCGCACCAGCACGGCGACGGTGGCGAGCCCGGCCCGCTGCGCCGCGCGCCAGCGCCGCTCCCCAGCCACGATCTGGAACTCGCCAGATACGTCGGGCGCCGGGCGCACCAGAATCGGCTGCAGGACGCCATGCTCGCGGACGGAGGCGGTGAGTTCGTCCAGTTCGCCCTCATCGAAGTGGCGACGAGGCTGGTCCGGATTGGGCCGGAGCCGGTCCAAAGACGCCTGCCGAACCTCGGTTTCAGCCGAGCCGTCCTGTGGGCTTACCGGAGGGCCCGCTTCGCCCAGCAAGGCGGAAAGACCCCGGCCGAGGCCACGCCGGACTTCCGCCATTCCCGTCTCCTTCAGGCCGCTGTAGCGGATGCGAGCCGGTCGCGCTCCCGCCCGATGAGTTCCCCCGCAAGCTTCATGTACGCCTGACTGCCTGCACAGCTCATGTCGTAGACGAGGGCTGGTTTGCCGAACGATGGCGCCTCGGAGATGCGTACATTACGGGGTATCACTGTTCGATAGACAGCATCGCCGAAGTGCGAGCGAACATCCTGTTCGACCTGCCCCGACAGGCTGTTGCGACGATCGTACATCGTCAGCACTATGCCTTGTATCTCTAGTCGCGGGTTCAGGCTGTTACGGACTAGATCAACGGTCCGCATCAACTGCGCCAGCCCTTCCAGGGCGAAGAACTCGCATTGCAAGGGGACGAGCACGGCGTCTGCCGCCGTCATGGCGTTGACGGTCAAGAGGTTCAGGGATGGCGGGCAGTCGATCAGGATGAAGTCATAGGACCTCGTCTCCAGCATCGCTATTGCGTCCCGCAGCCGATAGCTGCGACGAGGCTGCATCCCCAACTCAAGCTCGACGCCCGAAAGGTCCGCATCGGCAGGCGCGAGGTCAAGGCCCGGCACGGCGCTTGAGACCAGCGCCGACTGCAGCGTCGCACCGCCTATCAAAACGTCGTAGGACGTTACACGGCGCTCAAGGGGCGGCATGCCGAGGCCGGTCGAGGCGTTACCTTGCGGATCAAGGTCGATCAGCGCCGTGCGCCGCCCCACAGCAGCGAGCGCAGTGCCCAGGTTTATCGCCGTGGTCGTTTTACCGACCCCGCCCTTCTGGTTCGCCAAGGCGATGACACGTGTCGGGTGCGGCTCAGCCGGCACGGCGTTCAAGCGCCTTGATGCGCACGATGGTGCCTGAAGGATCGCTACGACTGGCGATCAGCTCGGAGCGGAAGGTCCAATCTCGGCGTGCATCGGCCAGCTCCGCCTCCGCACCCTGCCCCTTCAAGAACAGTCCCGTTGCACCCGGCCGAAGCAATCGGTGGGCGAAACCGAACAGCTTGGTCATAGGGGCGCAGGCTCGCGCGGTGACGACGTCGAGACGCGTCGGCAAGGTGACGACTTCCGCACGCGCATGATGGATGGTCGCTGGTAGGGCTAATTCCGTGACCACAGTGTCCAGGAAGCTGGCGCGCTTGGCGATGCTTTCGATCATGTGCACCTCCGCGCTTGGCCGCCCTTTGAGCAGTATGGCCAGGAGTATGCCTGGAAAGCCCGCGCCTGATCCGACGTCGGCCCAGACGCACGCGGAATGTTCCACGTGCAACAACTGAGCACTATCCAGGGCATGCCGTCGCCAGAACTGCGGCAGCGCTGAGGGCCCTACCAGGTTCATCCGGACGTTCCACGCCTCAAGAAGTGACCTGAACGTTTCCACGTCGCGCAGCTGTGTGGCGGTCGCACCAACGTCCCGGGCGAAGGCCGCAGCTCCATAGCACTCGGCCGCAAAGCCGACGTCAGATGACATTGACGCGTTGTCGGACATGGCCGAGCAGCGCTGATAGCGCCCCGGGCGTGACACCTTCAATCCGGCCAGCCTGACCGAGCGTGGTGGGCCTTACCCGCATGAGCTTCTCGCGAGCCTCGGTGGAGAGACCGCCGATGCGGGCATAATCCAAGTCGGGAGCCAACTCGAGCGCCTCCTCCTTCTGAAAGGCCTGGACGTCGTGTGTCTGCCGATCAAGATAGCCGGCGTATGTCGCCTCGATCTCAATCTGTTCGGCGACTTCTGGAGACCAAGCGCCGATGGACGGCCAAACCTGTCTCAAGCGTAGGAGGTTCATGTCCGGCAAAGCGAGCAACTGCATAAGGCTTCGGCGGCGACCATCGGCGTTGACGCGCACTCCTATAGCCTGAGCCTGCGCAGGCGATAGGCTAAGCTCCGCAGCTTCAGCCCTAGCCTTAGCTAAAGCGGAGGCCTTACTCCTGAACACGTCCGCGCGTCCTGCACCGACCATACCCAGCGCGACGCCGCGCGAGGTCAAACGCTGGTCGGCGTTGTCCGCCCGGAGGGTGAGGCGGAACTCCGCCCGGCTGGTGAACATCCGGTAAGGCTCGCTGACGCCTCGTGTCACGAGGTCGTCGATCAGCACACCGAGATAGGCTTCGCTGCGGGCGAATGTTATGGCGTCCAGCCCACCTGCTAGGCGGGCTGCGTTCAAGCCGGCGACCAGACCCTGCGCTGCCGCCTCTTCATACCCGGTCGTGCCATTGATCTGGCCAGCGAGATATAATCCCGGCAGGTTCCGTACCTGTAAGGACGTGTCGAGTTCACGCGGATCGACATGGTCGTACTCGATAGCATAGCCGAATTGGCGAACCTCTACCTGTTCTAACCCCACCATGGTGCGCAGAAAGGCAAGCTGGGTTTCCTCGGCGACCGACGTCGATACACCGTTCGGGTAAACAGTGTCGTCTTCGCGGCCTTCTGGTTCGAGGAAAACCTGGTGGGCCATCCTATCGCCGAACCGGACCACCTTGTCCTCGATGGAGGGACAGTAGCGTGGCCCTTGCCCGGTCGCTCGGCCCCCATAGACCGCCGACTCGCTTAGTTTGTCCGCGATAAGTCGGTGGGTGTCTTCGTTGGTGTAGGTCACGCCACAGCTGACCTGGTTGACCGCCTTACGGCCTGTCAGGAAGGAGAAGAAGGCTGGCTCGACATCTCCATCCTGCCGCTCGACACGCGTCCAGTCTATGCTGCGCCCTACGAGGCGCGGCGGCGTTCCCGTCTTCATACGCCCCATCCTCACGCCGATGGCGGAGAGGCGCTCAGCCAAAGCAGTCGCCGCAGGATCACCCAGCCGGCCTGCAGCCTGGCGGAAGCCTCCACGCAGGATCGTTCCGTTCAGGAAGGTCCCCGTCGTGAGGATGACGGCTCCGGCCTGCAGCTTCTCGCCAGCTGCAGTCAACACGCCGGTGATGCGGCCGCCGTCGACACAAAGATCGTCGACGGCCGCTTCCCGCAAGTATACGCCAGGGTAGCTACCAAACGCGGCCTGAGTTGCTCGTCGGTACAGGGTTCGGTCGATTTGCGCCCGGGGTCCACGGACGGCAGGACCTTTGGAGCGGTTCAGAAGACGGAACTGGATACCGGCTTCGTCGGCCAGCCGGCCCATCAATCCATCGAGCGCATCGATCTCGCGGACGAGATGACCCTTGCCAAGCCCGCCGATTGCGGGGTTGCAGGACATCTCGCCCAATCGATCAAGCCGATGGGTGACCAGAGCCACGCTGGCTCCGACCCGTGCCGCGGCTGCGGCAGCTTCGCAACCGGCATGGCCCCCGCCGACCACGATGACGTCGAAACTGCAGCGACCTTGCATGCCGGATATCTAAACCCGCCATCTGTCAAGGTCGAGGGTGCAGCCGCCTATGTTCCACGTGGAACATCATTTCCCAATGCAGAAGGAAGCGAAAACACGGTCGAGCACGGCTTCCGGATCGACGCGCCCGATGACGCGCTCCAGCTCACGAAGGGCGAGCCGGACATTCTCACCGACGAGCTCGGGTCCAAGGCCGAAATCCTGTAAGCCCCGCTCCAGATGCTGCACGGCGTTTTGCAGCAGATGACGGTGGCGGGCGTGGGTGACCGCGGGAAACTCACGACCCTCGACCATCCTGCGTACGCGCTCAGCCAGCGCGGATCGAAGCGCCTCCACCTCGCCCTGCCGGGCCGATGTGCACAGCACCTGCGCCAGTGTGGTTTCAGGCGGATTGAAGGCGCCAAGGTCGGACTTGTTCAGGACGAGGAGGTCTTCAGGGCCTAGCCGGTCCACGACCGCAGTCAGGGTTTCCGGCCGGGCGCCGTCGGTCACGCCCACCCTGATGTCCGCCTTGTCAGCCCAGGCTTGCGCCCTGCGCACACCTTCCCCTTCCACGGCATCGTCGGTCTCCCGCAGTCCTGCCGTATCCGCCAGCACCGCGAGTTGTCCGTCGAGCAGGAGCGAGCCTTCGATCACGTCGCGGGTGGTGCCGGGGATGGCCGTCACGATGGCTGCGTCACGTCCAAGGAGCACGTTGAGAAGGCTGGACTTGCCGACGTTAGGTGCGCCGATCAAAGCTATGCGAACACCCCGGCGGACGCGCTCTCCACCATTCTCCCGCATGGCCGTATTTAGCGCCGCGATATGAGCGGCTAACCTCTCCTGCGCGGCGTGGGAGGTATCGGCAGGAAGGTCCTCGTCCGGGAAATCGATGGCGGCTTCAAGGAGCGCGAGGATGTCCAGCAATCCATCGCGCCACGTCTCGTATCGCAAGCTCAAGGCTCCGCCGAGCTGCGCCAGAGCCTGACGACGCTGCGGCTCCGTTTCGGCGTCCACCAGGTCGGCCACCGCCTCCGCCTGCGCCAGATCCATTCGCCCGTGCGCAAAGGCGCGGCGCGTGAACTCACCGGGATCAGCAGGCCGCAGACCCGACCCTTCCAGGAGCTCGATCATCGCAGCGACCACCGCCGTCCCTCCATGCAGATGGAGTTCCGCCGTATCCTCCCCGGTGTAGCTGGCCGGCCCAGGGCACCAAAGGACCACAGCCTCGTCCACGACCTCGCCATCCGGTCGCTTCAGCCGGCGCAGGCTGGCGCGTCGGGGATGCGGCAGACGTCGCCCGGTTAGTGTAAAGAGTGCGGCCGCGGACCCCGGCCCTGAGACACGCACCACCGCTATGGCGCCGCGCCCACTAGGCGTTGCGAGCGCGAAGATGGTATCGTTCAACGCTTGGCGGCGCTGGGTCCGCCGGCGGATGCGGCCGTCATCATGCGCATGAACTGCTCCTGCGCCTGGCCGCCGACGTTCATCCAGGTCCGCATCAATTCCTCCGGCTTGAGCAGGGCGGCGTTCTGGCTGAAGCGGGTCGACAGCTCGTTGACCATCTGCTCGTTCAGGGGCGCCAGATCAGGCAGGCCGAGGAAGGCGCGCGCTTCGGCAGGCGTGCAGTCGGCCTCCACGGTGAACTTCATGACGCTCTCCTGATGCCCCAGCGCGCTTTATGCGCCTCTCGCAATGCCCCTAACACGACGGGCTGTCATGCCCTCAGGTGTTCATGGACTGGAAGAACTCCCCATTGGTCTTGGTCTGACGCAGCTTGTCCATGAGGAACTCCACCGCGTCCTGCGGCCCCATGGGGTTAAGGATGCGCCGCAGCACATAGGTCTTCTGCAGCACGTCCTTGGGCGTCAGCAGCTCTTCCTTGCGGGTGCCGGACTTCAGGATGTCCATGGCCGGGAACACACGCTTGTCCGCGACCTTCCTGTCCAGCACGATCTCGCTGTTACCGGTGCCCTTGAACTCCTCGAAGATCACCTCGTCCATGCGCGAGCCGGTGTCGGTCAACGCGGTCGCGATAATGGTAAGCGAGCCGCCTTCCTCAATATTGCGCGCGGCGCCGAAGAAGCGCTTGGGCCGCTGGAGGGCGTTGGCGTCCACACCGCCGGTCAGGACCTTGCCGGACGACGGCACCACCGTATTGAAGGCGCGGCCAAGGCGGGTGACGCTGTCCAGCAGGATCACGACGTCGCGCTTGTGCTCCACCAGCCGCTTGGCCTTCTCGATCACCATTTCGGCCACCTGGACGTGGCGCTGGGCCGGCTCGTCGAAGGTTGAGGAGATGACCTCTCCGATCACCGTCCGCTGCATGTCGGTGACCTCCTCTGGCCGCTCGTCGATAAGGAGCACGATGAGGTAGCATTCCGGATGGTTGGTGGAGATGGACTTGGCGATGTTCTGCAGCATGACCGTCTTGCCGACCCGCGGCGGGGCGACGATCAGGCAGCGCTGGCCCTTGCCGAGCGGCGCGACGATGTCGATCACACGGCCGGAACGGTCCTTCAGCGTGGGGTCGGGCATCTCCATGGTGAGCCGCCGCTCGGGATAAAGCGGCGTCAGGTTGTCGAACGCCACCTTGTGGCGCACGGCCTCGGGGTCCTCGAAGTTGACCGTGTCGGCCTTCATCATCGCGAAGTAGCGCTCGCCCTCGCGCGGCGCGCGGATGGGGCCGTCCACCGAGTCGCCGGTGCGCAGCCCGAACTTGCGAACCTGCGAGGGCGAGACATAGATGTCGTCGGGACCCGGCAGGTAGTTGGCCTCCGAGGAACGCAGGAAGCCGAAGCCGTCCTGCACCACTTCCAGCGTGCCGGAGCCGGAGATTTCCACGCCGTCCTCCGCCAGGGCCTTGAGGATGGCGAACAGCATGTCCTGCTTGCGCATGGACGAGGCGTTCTCAATCTCCAGGCTCTCGGCGAAAGCCACGAGTTCGGCGGTCGGCTTGTCCTTCAACTCCTGTAGCGAGACGCGGGCGACAGCCCCCGCAGGGGTGGTGGTGGCGTCTGGACCGAGCTCCACGCCGACTTCCGGCGCGGGGGCGATGTCCAGTATGGCGTCGTCAGACATGGGATATGCTCTTGCACGAAGCGAGCGACACCCTGCGAGGTGAAGCCCGGCGCAGCTTGAAGCCAGCGCGATGTGGGTGCGTCCGCCCGATCCGTTACGATCGCGGCGGCATCGTTGAAGGCGGGGGAACGGCGCGACCGCCGGACCCGTGAGGCAGACCACGCCGGCCCTTGCCCGTCAAGGGGCTGTGCAGCGTCTCACCCGCCGCCGAACTTGGTCGTCACGGCCAGCACCATGACGATGGCTAGGACGAACGGGACTTCATTGACCAGGCGCCAGAACCGCTCGGGCCTCCGGTTCGTCCCGTCGGCGAAGCGGCGGCGCGAACGGCCGAGAAAGCCCTGGTAGCCGAACATCAGGATCACCCCCGTCAGCTTGACGCTCATCCACGGGCTGCCAAGGAAACCGAAGCCGTTGGCCCGCAGATGCGCATCGATCCAGATCAGGCAGCACCCGAGCGCCAGCGCCACCAGCGAGCTCGGCACCATGATCACCGAGTAGAGTTTCCGCTCCATCTCGATGAACGTCAGGTCCATCTGCGAGCCCCGTTCGGCGCGGGTGTGATAGACGAATAGTCTCGGTAGGTAGAGCAGGCCCGCCATCCAGGCGATGATGCTGAGGATATGCAGCCCGATGAAGAGGTCGTAATTCATCCGACCGTCTCACGTCGGCGGTACGGGCAGCGCGCATGGCCAGCCTCGCAGGCGCTGGCCCCCGGATGGCAGCCGTTGCGGCCGAGCGCGGTGGTGACCAGGGCGGCGAGCGCATCCACGAACGGAGGCGCCACCCCCACCGCCGGGACGCGCAGGAAGGCGGGGCAGCCCTTCTCGCGGGCCAGGGCGGCGTAGTCGCGGTCGAGCTCCACTAGGGTTTCCACGTGTTCGGAAACGAAAGCCACCGGCGTGACCAGCACGCCCAGGCCCTGCCGACCCGCCGCCTCGATCGCCTCCGGCGTGCAGGGGCCGATCCATTTGAGTGGGCCCACCCGGCTCTGGTAGCAGACCTGCCAATCCCATGACCCACCGAGTTCACGCATGATCGCTGCGCAGGTCTGCTCCACCTGCCACTGGTAGGGATCGCCGCGCCGGATCACCTGCTCGGGCAGGCCGTGAGCGGAGAAGAGGAGGCGGAAAGGGATGGCGGGTGCGGCGGCCAAGGTGCGCCGGATGTGGTCGGCGTGGGCCTCGACAAGGCCGGCCGTATCGAAGAAGCAGCAGACTTCTCGCGTCCGGCCGGCGCCGCGGTACAGGCTTCTCCACCGCTTCACAGATGATTCCGTCGTGGTGGTCGAATACTGCGGGTAAAGCGGCAGCAGAACCACATCGTCCGGGGCGAACTCGGCGACCGCGTTGGCGGTCGCTTCCGTGAGCGGGTCCCAGTAGCGCATGGCGATGAAGGAGCGCAGGTCGAGGTCGGGACGCGTCTCCTTCAGACGCTGCTCCAGCGCGCTCGCCTGAGCCTCCGTCTCCGGCAGGAGCGGCGAGCGACCGCCCATGTGGGCATAGTTGCCGCTCGCCTCCTCCCGCCGCCGCCGGGCGATGGTGCGGGCGAGGAGGGGCCGCAACGGCCAGGGCAGGCCGATGATTGCGGGATCGTTGAAGAGGTTGAAGAGGAAGGGCTCGACCGCTTCCAGCCGGTCCGGCCCCCCGAGATTGAACAACACCACCGCCACCCGACGCAGGGTGACGGGCCCTGCCGCTCCATCAGACATGGCCCGTCACCCTGCGTACGAGGTGTTCCACGTGGAACACAGGCGTATCCGGCAGAACGCCGTGGCCGAGGTTGAAGACGTAGCCGCCGTCGCCCCATTGCTGCAGCAGCTGATCGATGCGTCGATCCAAGGCCGGCCCTCCGGCGCGCAGCAGCAGAGGATCGAGCGCGCCCTGGATCGTCTTGCCGGTCTGCTGGATGGTCCGGCCGAGCTCGGCGGGAGCCTGGCTGTCCAGACTGACGGCTTCGACCCCGACCTCCTCGGCGTAGCGCCTCACCATGGCCCCTGCGCCCCTGGGGAAACCGATCATCGGCGCCGCCACTCCTGCGCTACGCAGGGCGCGAAGAAGCCGTCTGTGCGGTTCGACCACAAGGCGGGCGAAAAGATCCTCCGGCAACCCCTCGGCCCAAGACTCGAACAGCATGAGAGCCTGGGCCCCGGCGGCTGCCTGCATGGCGAGGTAGCGCCAGGTCGCCTCCACCAGCACGTCCACAAGCGCGTCGATCCGATCCGGCTTAACATAGGCCAGGGTGCGCGCCGCGCTTCGGTCGCTGGATCGACCTTCCAGCATATAGGTCAGGACCGTCCACGGCGCCCCGGCGAAGCCGATCAGCGTTCGCTCCGCCTCCAGCACCGCCCTGACCCGCTCCAGCGTCTCACCAACCGCCCCAAGGCCCAATGCGACGTCCTCCACCTTCTCGCGCAAACGCTCGACCTCCGGCAGCGGACCCAGCCTTGGCCCTTCGCCGACCTCGAACCAGACCTCCTGTCCCAGCGCCCTGGGGAGGAGCAGGATGTCGGCGAAGACGATGGCTGCATCGAGCGGAAAGCGCCGCATCGGCTGCAGCGTCGCCTCAGCCGCCTTGACCGGGTCGAGGCAGAAGCTGACGAAGTCGGGCGTCGTCGCCCGCAAGGCCCGGTACTCGGGCAGGTAACGGCCGGCTTGGCGCATCAGCCATATAGGCGGGCGTTCCAGTCGCTCGCCGGAGAGGGCCCGGAGCAGCTGCTGGCGACCCGCGGGAAAACTCATGCTCGCCTTAAAGCGCCTCTCTCCGTCCGGCTCAAGTCGGCTGCGCTCTTCATCTTGGTTTACGAAAGGTTAAGAGGCTTGGAGAAGGTGGTGGGGCTGTGGGGTGCGTGGACAAGTGCGTCGCCAGGATGATCGCTGCACGCTTTCGAAGGCCTATGTCCGTCAGGACCGCGGCAGGCCGCCCATCTGTGAAATGGCGGGAAAGAGATGGTAGGCGCTTTCCCGCAAGGAGATGCCTGGCTGCACGGGCCTGTGACGAAACACGGCCAGGTACAAAACGCCCAGCCATCCACAGCCTCCACGCAAGGCAATCAGGCGGCGGGGATGGTTCGCGTCTCGCCAGGTCGACCATCCGACTCTGTCCACACGCGCGCCGTACCGGCGGGGCGGGGTTGGTCTTGTGGCCTTTCCTTCCCCAGCGGGCCAGGGCAATATCCACAGCGGCTATCCCAGGAGTCGGCTGCGACGCGCTGAAGCAGGCCGGTCCGCCAGGAGGCCGACGAAGGTGGGCATGACCTCTCCCCCTCAGCGCCTGGCCATCTATTTTCACGTCCACCTGATTTCGGACTCGACGGGCGAGACGCTGAATGCGGTCGCGAAGGCGGTCTGCGCCCGCTTCGACAACGTCCTGCCGATCGAACACATCTACCCGCTGGTGCGCTCGCCCCGGCAGCTGGACCGCGTGCTGCGCGAGGTGGAGTCGGCTCCGGGCGTGGTGGCCCATACCATCGTGGACCGGGAGCTCAGGGTGGAGCTGGAGGAAGGTTGCCGCCGGCTGGAGTGCCCCTGCATGGCGGCGCTCGATCCCTTGACCGCCGCCTTCGGGCGTTATCTCGGGGCGTCGCTGACCACCCGCGTCGGCGTGCAGCACACCCTGGACAACGACTATTTCAACCGGATCGAGGCGCTGAACTACGCCATCGGCCACGACGACGGCCAGGGCGGCCCGGACCTGGAGTCCGCCGACGTGGTGCTTGTGGGGGTCAGCCGTACCTCCAAGACACCGACCTCCATCTACCTGGCCCACCGCGGCGTGCGGTCCGCCAACGTGCCGCTGGTGCCGGGCGCTGCCCTGCCGGGGAAGCTCTTCGCCGTGCGGCGGCCTATGATCGTGGGCCTGGTGGTCTCGCCCGACCGCCTGATCCAAATCCGACGCAACCGGCTCCTGTCGCTGAACGAGATGCGCGAGAGCGCCTATGTCGACGTGGACGCCGTACGCGACGAGACGGTGCGGGCGCGCCGGTTGTTCGAGGCGCAGGGGTGGCCGGTGATCGACGTCACCCGCCGCTCGGTGGAGGAGACCGCGGCGGCCATCATCGCGCTCCTGAACGGCCGCAGCGCCGCCGCCACGATCGACCCCTGAGGTGGCCCGCCTCGTCCTCGCGTCCAGGAGCCCGGCCCGGGCGCATCTGCTCGCCGCCGCCGGCGTGGCGGTCGAGATAAGACGCGCCGAGGTGGACGAGGCCGCCCTGAAGCGCAACGCGCTCGCGGCTGGCGCCGACCCCCGGGGCGTCGCCTGCGCGCTGGCGGACGCCAAGGCCTGCGCGGTGCAGGCGGAAGGGTTGGTGATCGGTGCCGACCAGACGCTCGACTTGGACGGGACGCTGTTCGACAAGCCCACGGACCTCGCCGCGGCGCGCCGCCACCTCCTGGCGCTCCGCGGGCGCAGCCACCGCCTCCATTCCGCCGTATCCGTCGCCCGGGGCGGCGAGGTGGTGTGGAGTGGCGTCGACACCGTGACCCTGCAGGTGCGCGCCTTCAGCGACGACTTCCTTCAGCGTTACTTGGACACAGAGGGCGATGCCCTGCTCGGCTGCGTCGGCGCCTACCGGCTGGAGGGACTGGGCGCGCAGCTCTTCGAGCGGCTGGAAGGCGACTATTTCTGCGTGCTCGGCCTGCCGCTCCTCACCCTCCTGGACGGCCTTCGCGAACTCGGCGCGCTTGCGGCGTGACCGTGGGTTTCAGCAGTGCGGCGCGGGTCGCCGGCGTGGTGGGCGCTCCTGTTCGCCACTCGCTGAGCCCGCTTCTCCATAACAGCTGGATCGCCGCGGCGGGGCTGGATGCGGCCTACGTTCCCTTCTCGCCCCCGCCCGGGCGGTTCGAGGCTTTCGTGGACGGCTGTCGCGGAGGGGCGCTCGCGGGGCTGAACATTACCCTGCCCTTCAAGGAGCGGGCTCTGCGCTGCGCAGACCGAGCCGATGCGGCGGCGGAGCAGGCGGGCGCGGCCAACCTCCTTCTTTTCCAGAGCGACGGAACGGTGGAGGCCCGCAACACCGACGGCGCCGGCCTCCTCGCCGCCTTTGCGGAGCAGGCGCCGAAGTGGCGAGCGACAGCCGGGCCGGTGGCGGTGATCGGCGTCGGCGTGTCGACGGCGGCCTTCGGCTTGCTGCCCTC
>CAXUCS010000002.1:0-36453 GCA_964249365.1 uncultured Caulobacteraceae bacterium
CGCGGCGCTACCATCCCTGGCTCTACTGGGCGGTGATCCTGGCCACCACCACGGCCGGGACCACGCTCTCTGACTTCCTCGACCGCACCGCCCACCTCGGCTACCTGCGGGGCTCCGCCTTGCTGCTCGCCGTGCTTGGCCTCATCCTGCTGGCCTGGAGGCTCCTGCTCGGGCGCATCGTGTTTCAGCATGTGGCCGATCGCAGGGTGGAGAGCTTCTACTGGGCCGCCATCCTGGTCTCCAACACGCTGGGCACCGCGCTGGGCGACTTCACCGCCGACGATACTGGGCTCGGCTATGTGGGCGGCGCGCTGGTGTTCGGGGGGCTGATCGCGGTGGTGGCGAGCTTCTACCGCTTCACGGGCGCGTCCCGTGTGCTGCTGTTCTGGGCCGCCTTCGTGCTGACCCGGCCGCTGGGCGCCACGCTCGGCGACACGTTGACCAAGCCGCTCAAGGAGGGCGGGCTGGCGCTCGGCACGCTGCCCGCCTCCGCGCTCCTCGCCGTGGCGGTGGTGGGGCTGGTGGCGCTGGGCGCGCGCAAGCCCGCCGCTCGCACCGATGAGTAGGCGAAGCGCGGGCTTGGTCGCCTTCATCTGCGGGGCCGCCCTGGCTCCGCCCCCGCGGGCCTCCGCAGGTCCGCCCTACGTCACCGACGACCCCGAGCCCACCCGCACGGGCGGCTGGGAGAACTACGCCTTCGTGTCGGGGACGAACACGCCCGGCGAGACGGCGGGCGAGGCCGGAGTGGAGCTGAACTACGGCGGGGCCCCGAACCTCCAGCTCAGCCTCGACCTGCCGCTGGCCTTCGACGCCGCCCGATCGCTGCGGGCCGGCGGCGGCGACCTGTCGGCCGGAGTCAAGTACCGCTTCATCCACCCCGCCGAGGGCGGCGTGCTTCCGGACGTGGCCGTCTTTCCAGCTGTCAGCCTGCCCACGGGCGCGGGCGCCTTCCACACCGGCCGCGCATCCTTCTTCCTGCCCGTGTGGGCGCAGCACGACTACGGCCGGTGGTCTGTGTTCGGCGGGGGCGGTTACGACCTCAACCCAGGCGCGGGCCAGAGGAACTACGCCCTGGCGGGGCTGGCGGCGACGCGGGGCTTGGGCCCGCGGCTGAACCTCGGAGTGGAGCTGTACCACCAGACGCCGACCACTGTGGGCGGGGCGGCGGCCACCAACCTCGGAGTGGGCCTGATCTACCAGGTCACGAAGCACTGGGCGCTGATGGCCTCAGGCGGACCTGGGCTACAGAACCGCAGCCGCGGCCAGGGCTCCGCCTTCTACGCCAGCCTGCAGTTCACGGACTGACCGCATGGCTTGTGAGGGGCACAGGTCGAGACCCCGATAGGCGTTTCGCGTCCAGAGCCGACCTGAGCTCCGCCTCCATCGCGACATCAGTGATGCCGTAGGAGAGTCCGAACGTGAGACCTCGGGCCCGATGCAGCCTCCAATCTGCTTGTGGGTGGCGCGGTCCGCCCCACGGTCCGCGAATGGCCGAGGATCAGTGACCAACCCTTGCGGCAAGAAGCCTCCGCTGCAAGTCGAGCATCTGCGCCAGCTGCCCGGACTCCAGGGCGTCCAGCCGGTCATGCAGCCGCAGGATCTCGAGCTCCGCCCGCAGGTTCACCGCGTAATCGTGCTCGGCGGACGAGCGGTCGGTGGCGGCGGCCCGGTTCTGGCTCATCATGATGATCGGAGCCTGGATGGCGGCAAGCGTGGACAGGATCAGATTGAGGAAGATGAACGGATAGGGGTCGAAGACCAGACCCAATGGGCGCATCACCGGGCTGTTCAGGAGCATCCAGAGCAGCAGCACGGCCGCGAAGCAGATTATGAAACTCCAGGAGCCGCCGATACGGGCGACCCGATCAGCCAGCCGGTCCCAGAAAGCGGGCGGAGCGAGTTCGGGAGGCTTGCCCGTCGGGGCTTCGCGGGCGACCGCGTCTATCACTTGCTGCTGGACGCGCGGCAGCTCCGCATAGGGTTTGCGCAGCAGGGTCTGCGACAGGTGCTCGCACAAGGGTGTCGTCATCCGAAGCTCTTGCGGTTGGGCTATTCAGCCCCGCCACAGTAGGCCTTCTCTCACCGAAAAGGCATTGTCGTCGCAGCCGTGTGGCAGGCCGCCTTTCCGTGCACGCCGTCCAGGGCGGCCCTCGACGGGTGTCCCGGGCGGACCGGAGCGGCGCGCCATCCTCGTGATCTGGGGTGCTTTCCGCCTCCCTAGCGCCATGCCTGCGGGCCGTTCCAGGCGGTGACATGGCGGTCAACGCCATGTCGGAGATGGCCGCGATACGCTGCCAGCTGTGGCGCCCCGAACGCCTCCAAAATCCAGCAAGCACCGGAGCGTCGACCATCCGCCTCGCCCCAGCTCAGAAGCGCTTGGACACCCCCGCATAGGCCTCCACCGCCGGGGTCTGGGGGTTGAGGCCGAAGTTGGCGCCCAGGTCGAGCTGCAGGTCCTTGGGGATGCCGAGCGCCAGCGCGAGGTCGGCGGAGGCCTCGGTGACGACGCCGGACGGGTCCTGCCGCTCGCGGGCGTACAGCTCGGTGGTCAGGCCGAGGTTGGCGGGCAGCGACCAGGCGATGTTGACGATCTCCACCTCCTCCAGATGAACGCCGCCGCCCGCCGCATCGCGCCGGAGGTCAAGCTCCGCGTTCAGGTTCAGCACCGCCGCCTTGAAGCCGAAGGCGACCGGCAGGAGCACGCCCCCCTCCACCCCGCCGTCGCCGACGCCGGAGCGGCCGGTGGGCAGGACCAGGAAGGGCTCCACCGCCGTGGCCAGCGGCCCACGGTAGTCGCCGAACATGTTCTGCTTCAAGGCTAGGGTGAGGTCGCCAGGGCCGGACACGGTCGAGGTCTCGCCCGTGCGGGGGTCGTGAGTGCGCACCACCTCGTAGGGTGCGAGGTCCAGCTCCACGTCGGTCCGCCGGGCGAGGCCTAGCTTCAGGCGGGGGTCGAAGGGGACGTAGGTGTCGACGACCGCGCCGCCGCTGCGGTCGTAGGTCGTGTCCAGGAGGTCGACCTCGACCTGGAGGTGGCCGGCGTCCACCGTGCAGGGCAGGGTCGCCTGGCCCGGGCGGTCGGCGCAGAAGGCGCGCAGCTGCGGCTTGTCGGTGGGGATCGAGTCCGCCGAGCCCGGCGAGGCGCCGCCCTGGGGTAGGGCCACACCCTTGCCCCCGCCCGCGTCTTGAGCCTGCGCCTGCGCCTTAGCCTGCGCGCAGGCGAGGAGGGCGCAAACGGCGAGGGCCGCGGCGGTCCGGCGCCCCGGCCTCAAAATATCCCAGCCCACAGGTTGATGGTCAGGGCGACCACCACCGTGTTGAAGGCACAGGCCAGCAGGCTGTGGACGGTTCCGATCCGCCGCAGCGCGCGCGAGCCGAAGCTGATGTCGGCGGTCTGGCAGGCTACGCCGATGATGACGCTGAAGTGCAGGAAGTCCCAATAGTCCGGCTCGCCCCCTTCCGGGAACCTGAGCCCGCCCCGGATCGACCCCGCCGGTTGGTCCGGCGCGCGGGTGTAGTAATCATGGGCGTAATGGAGCGCGAAGATCAGCTGGGCCACGAACCAGGAGGCGGCCACCGTCAGGAAGGCGAGGCAGACCCGCAGCGTCTTCCAGCCGCCGTGGTCGGACTTGGCCAGCGACAGCTCCACCCCGCTCCCCGCCAAGCTGGCCACCGTGGCGAACAGCACCAGCCCAAGGATCATGCCCCGCCCGTCGTCCTGCTCGGCCGCCCGGGCGCGGATGGCGCCCCCGTCCTTGCCGGACATGGCGAGGAGGCTGGCGATAATGAACCACAGGCACCCCGCGTCCCAGCTCAGGATGAACCGGGAGCTGGGCGCCAGGGGCGTGGGCAGGACGGCCAGCGCCAGCGCGCAGGTGGCGGTGCTCAGGACGGCCCCGACCAGGCGTGGACGGGAGGCGAACGGCCCGAGTGGAAGGCGGGCGAGGACTGCATCGGGCAAGTAAGGCCTCCGAGCACGGCGGGGCTGCGCACTCGTCACCGCCAAAAGCCTGCCCGGCGCAGGGTTAAGGACCCGCTCACGAGGCCTGATCGCTCTCCAGCCGCCCAGGCTGCGCCCAAAGCATGTGTAATCGGGCGGACCCTGCGAGGGCCAAGCTCCTATAGTGTCTCGGTGGAGCCGAGGTGAAGGGAGATCGAGATGTTCTACGCTGCGCTGGACGTGTCGCTAAGGTCGGTGGCCGTCTGCATCATCGACCAGGATGGCAAGGTGAAGCTGGAGCGGTCCGTGCCGTCGGACGTGCCGGACCTGGTTCGTTGCCTTCAGGGCTTCCGCCAGCCGATCCACCAAGTGGGGCTGGAGGCGGGCACGCTCACCCAGCACCTGACCTACGGGCTTCGCGAGGCGGGGTTCGAGGTCGTGTGCATGGAAGCGCGGCAGGTGAACGCCGCGCTGTCGGCCATGCGGAACAAGACCGACAAGCACGACGCCCGGGGCATCGCCCAGATCCTGCGGGCCGGCTGGTACAGTCGGGTCCACGTGAAGAGTGTGGAAGCGCACCACACCCGGGCGCTCCTGACCTGCCGCAAGGTGATGCAGCCCAAATGCATCGACCTGGAGAACGAGATCAGGGGACTGCTCAAGGTGTTCGGGGTCAAGCTGCCGATGCGGCTCTCCAGGGGCGCCTTCGACGACGCCGTGCGAGACACCATCGAGAGCGACCCCGATCTGAGCCATGCGCTCTTTCCGATGCTGGAGGCCCGGGGGGTCCTGTTCGACACCTTCCTGGAGCTTGACCGCAGGGTGAAGCGCAAGGCCCGCGAGGATGGGCTCTGTCGCCGGTTCATGGGCATACCCGGCGTGGGCGAGATCACCGCGCTGAGCTTCAAGGCCGCGGTGGACGACCCCGCGCGCTTCAGGAGCTCGCGAACCGTGGGCGCCCACTTCGGGCTGTCGCCCCGGCGCTTTCAGTCCGGGGAGAAGGACAACCCGGGTCGCATCTCGCACGCCGGCGACGCCGACATGCGCTCCACCCTCTACTCGGCCGCCAACGCCATGCTGATGCGCTCGATCGCCTGGTCGAGCCTGAAGGCCTGGGGCGTGCGGCTGATGAAGACCAAGGGCCGCCGGCGCGCCATCGTCGCCGTGGCCCGCAAGATCGCCGTCGTGCTCTTTGCGCTGTGGGTCGACGGCTCCGACTTCCGGCTGGGATCGCAGGAGGTGGCGGCATGACCTGACCGCACCACCACCCCAGTTCCAGCCGGAACGTCCGACGCGGACGACGGGATGGGTGAAGCCGACAATGTCTGCTGCAATTCAAGTGCGTCCCAAAGCAAGGCTCACCCTTACCCTGATCCGATGCATGCGTGCAGCGGCCTCGCTTACAGAGGCCACCAGACTGCGAAGAGAAGCGTGACCCGCGTACGCGACCTACCGGCTGAGATGAAAACCTGAGCTTGACCCGAATGCCCGATTAGAGAAGCCGACATAAGCCCTTCGCTGGGAACACGACATCCAGAGCTCCTTCAGGGGCGCTCTGCCCACTCTCGCGACGTCTGCTGTCGAGAGTGAAGCAGACCTGCTGAACCAGAGAAACCTCGGCCAAGGGCGAGCCTCGGGACGAGGACCAGGTTGTTTGCAGAGGTTTGGGATCAAAGGAGGGCGACCAGGAAGGTATCCTCAGGTGACGCGGTGTTCACTGCGTCGGTCGATCTTAATTTAGAGACTCGTGGCGCAATTCCTTCAATCTCCGTTGCCGAAGTAGTCAGAACACACGATCTTAGCTCGACTTTGCGCATTTTGACGCGCGGTGAATCGGATTGAGGGCTGAGAGATTCGGCAGAGCGGGATGAACCGTTCTGGAGATTGGGAGCATGTCAGCAGCGGCGGAGGATCGCCTGAGCGGCTGGCTCTCACCCTTCTCAGGTCTGTTCACCAGGGCGAGCTGGCGGCGGGTGGTGGTGTTGGTCACAGGCGCGCTGCTGACGCCCCATCGGCGGACGGTCAGTTCAGCGCTTGGCGCGACCGGCCGCGCACAAGCCAAAGACTTCGCTCGCTACCATGCAGTGCTTAATCGTAACCGCTGGTCGGCGCTCGCGGCGTCTAAGGTTCTGCTTGGAGTGTTGGTGGCGAGGTTCGCCGCAAACGGGCCCGTCGTCGTCGGGATAGATGACACGATTGAGCGCCGCTGGGGCACGAAGATCAAGGCGCGCGGGATTTATCGTGATCCTGTTCGCTCCAGCCACGGTCACTTCGTCAAGGCCAGCGGATTGCGATGGCTCTCGGCCATGCTTCTCGTGCCGCTGCCCTGGGCTCACCGCGTATGGGCTCTCCCGTTCCTGACGGTGCTGGCTCCCTCCGAGCGCTCGACGCGCGAGAGCGGTCGAAGATACAAGTCCCTGACCGACTGGGCGCGGCAGATGATCTTGCAGATCGCCCGCTGGCTGCCTGGTCGCTGCATCGTGGTGGTCGCCGACAGCGGCTTCTCCGCCATCGATCTCCTCGACGCGGTGCGGGCCCATGTCTGCGTGGTCACTCGGCTTTGCCTGGACGCCCGGCTGTTTGCGCCGGCGCAGCCCAGGAAGGCCGGGACGATCGGCAGGCCGAGACGCACAGCCGAACGCCTGCCCACCCTCGCGCAGCGGCTGGCCGATCCCGCCACGCCTTGGACATCGCTGAGCGTAGCGAGCTGGTACGGCGGGATCGACCGCCGGGTGGAGATCGCCACCGGCGTCGCCGTATGGAGCCATCCGGGACTGCCCGTCGTGCCGCTGAGATGGGTGCTGGTGCGCGATCCGACCGGCGCCTTCAGGCCGCAGGCCTTCCTCTGCACGGACCTGGACGCCGCCGCTGAAGACATCCTGTCCTGGTTCGTGCGCCGCTGGACGATCGAGGTGACCTTCGCCGAGGTTCGCCGCCACCTCGGCGTGGAGACCCAACGGCAGTGGTCTGACCCGGCCATCGCGCGGACCACGCCAGCCCTCCTAGGGCTCTACGCGCTGGTCACTCTCTGGGCTGACGCCATGCACCAGAGCCACGCCCTCCCCGTGAGATCGGCGCTTGGTATCAGAAGGATAAGCTCACCTTCAGCGATGCGCTTGCTGCTGTCCGGCGCCAGCTCTGGGCGGACGACACTTTATCTACCTCACCGGCCAACACCGAGATCATACAAATACCTCAACCGGTCTACGAACGTATGGCCAGCCTCGCCTGCTACGCCGCGTGAATGCGCAAAGTCGAGCTTAGACAGAAGGTGAAATCAAGGTAGACCCTCACAAATGTGGTTAGCAAATGGCTGACGTGGAATCGCGTCGGTAGGGAGAACCTATTAGGGCGTCAGTCGCTTATGCTCACAGAGTAAGTCGGTCGACGGAGCTGATCATGAACGCCGCGCCATCATCAGTCCTCGGGCCGTCAGGTGACGCGACATCTAGCTTGAGCCTAGTCGGGTCGCCGGAACTTAAAGGCCTCGAGAATTTCCTTCGTTCGCCTCACACCGTGCTTCGCCTGCCAGGGCAGCCGCCGATCAAGCTGGCCACCGATCGCGTGCGCGCTCGGCCGGCGGTCAGCCCCAACCTCTCCTTCATGATCGGCGTTACAGCGATCGGGCTCGGCATGTGGGGGTCGCTGTTCCCGGGCTCGGTGAGGCGCACCCTCGGCATTCGTTCATCGGAGAATGCGGTGCGCGCCCTTTTCGGGGTGCGCGAGCTATGGAGCGGCTACGCCCTGGCCGGCGATCCAACCCGCATCGGCGTACTGTGGGCGCGGGTGGCGGGCGACGTGTTCGACATCGCCGCCCTCTCCGCGCTCACCCGCCCGTCCAACCCCAAGCGGGGCGCCGCGCGCCTGGCGCTCGGCGCGGTGACGGCCGTCGCGGCGCTCGACCTCGTCACTGCGGTGCGCATGAGCACCGTCCAACGCAATTGCGCCTGAGGAGGGCCCGAAGCCATGAAGGCCATCTGCTGGCAGGGCAAGAAGGACATGCGCTGCGAGGCGGTGCCCGATCCCCGGATCGAGCATCGGCTGGACGCCGTCGTTAAGGTGACCACCACCTGCATCTGCGGATCCGACCTGCATCTTTTCGACGGGCTGATCCCCACCATGTGCGCTGGCGACGTCATGGGCCACGAGGCCATGGGCGAGGTGATGGAGGTCGGCGCAGACGCGAAAGCCAAGGGGCTGAAGGTCGGCGACCGGGTGGTGGTCCCCTTCCAGATGACCTGCGGCGAGTGCGAGCAGTGCGTGGCGGGCAACTTCTCGGTCTGCCAGGTCACCAACCGCAACGCCGACTTGGCCAAGGCCTTCTACGGCGACGCCACGGCCGGGCTGTTCGGCTACTCCCACATCACCGGCGGCTTCGCGGGCGGCCAGGCGGAGTACCTGCGCGTGCCGTTCGCCGCGACCACCTGCGTGCCGGTCCCCAAGGAGGGGCCGGACGAGCGCTACGTCTTCCTCTCCGATATCCTGCCGACGGGCTGGCAAGCGGCGAAGTACGCCGACATCCAGCCGACCGACACGGTGGCGGTGTGGGGCTGCGGCCCGGTCGGCCTCTTCTGCATCCAGTCCGCCCTGGTGCTGGGGGCCAAGAGGGTCATCGCCATCGACGACGTGCCCGAGCGGCTGGCCCTGGCCCGCAAACTTGGCGCGGAGACGCTGGATCGCAGCAAGCTCAATGTTCTGAAGACGCTGAAGGAGCTGACCGGCGGCCACGGCCCGGAGAAGTGCATCGATGCGGTGGGCATGGAGGGCCACGGGCCGACCCGGGCGCTGGAACTGGTCGACCGGGTGCAGACGGCGCTGAAGCTTGAGACCGACCGTCCGGTGGCGCTGCGCGAGGCGATCATGGCTTGCAAGGCGGCCGGGACGGTGTCGGTGCCCGGCGTCTACGGAGCGCTCGGCAACATGATCCCGATCGGCGCCCTGATGAACAAGGGGCTGACGCTGCGCACCGGCCAGACCCATGTGCGCCGCTGGACCGATGACCTGCTGCGTCGCATCGAGGAGGGTGAGATCGACCCCACCTTCCTGATCACCCACACCGTCCCACTCGGCCGCGCGCCGGAGATGTATAAAACCTTCCGCGACAAAAAGGACGGCTGCGTGAAGGTGTTGCTGAAGCCTTAACCGGTATCCAGCCGAGCGAACAGCATTCAACCTGAGCGAGTTGAATGGGGCCGCGCGAACCTTCGTAAGGCTCACAACACGAGGCGATGATCATGGGCAAGGCTCACGCGCACGGGGTGGAGAGCACCGCCGCCATCTTCCACCATCCCATCCACCCGATGGTCATCGCCCTGCCCGTCGCGACGCTGATCGGCGCGCCCCTGGCGGATGCAGCGGGCAAGCTAACCCAGGATCGCTTCTGGGCCCGGGCGGCGCGGTGGCTCCTGCTTGGCGGCCTGGTGTCGGGCGCTGCGGCCTCGGCGGTCGGAATGGTCGACTACGTGGCCATCCCGCAGGTCCGGCGCTTGCCGAGCGCCCACGTCCATGCGGGCGGCAACCTGCTCGCGCTGGGACTGGCAGGCTGGAACCTCTCGCGCCGTAGCGACAAGGACCTGCCCGGGACGCTGGACCTGACGCTGTCGGTCGTCACGGTGGGCATCCTCGGCTTCACCGCCTGGCTGGGGGGCGAGCTGTCCTACCGCCATGGCATAGGGGTCATCGCCGACGACAGCCCCACCGCGACGCAGGACGTCCTGCGCCTTGCGGCTCGGGTCGGGGGAAAGGCGTGAGGCGGATGCCGCCGGAACCGCCGAGGTGAGGTCGAGACCTGGACCACCCCGCCTCCTGGCCCTGCTGGTCGCCGCTGGCCTCTGCGGCTGTGCGACGGTCCCGGCGCCCTCCGCCAAGCCCTTCGCCGGACGGACGGTCGTGATCACCGGCGCGTCCAGCGGCTTCGGCCGGGGGATAGCGCTGGCCATGGGCGCCCGCGGGGCCAACGTGGTGCTCGCCGCACGCCGGCCGGAGCCGCTGGCCACCGCCGCGGCCGCCATCCGCGCCTCCGGCGGCCAGGCGCTGGTCGTACCGACCGACGTCAGCCAGCCGGCGGAGATGGCCCGTCTCGCCCAGGCCGCGGCGACGACGTTCGGCCGCGTCGACATCTGGATCAACGACGCAGGCGTGGTGGCGATCGGGCGCTTCGATCAGACGCCCGAAGCCGACGAGGCGCGCCTCGTGGACGTGAACTTGAAGGGGGTGATCTATGGCAGCCACGAGGCGCTGACGCGCTTCCGCCAGCAGGGCTTTGGCGTCCTGATCAACATGGGCTCGCTGGAAAGCGTCGTGCCCCTGGCCTACCAGGCGACCTACTCGGCCACCAAGCACGCCGTCCTGGGCCTGGACGAAGCGCTGAGCCAGGAACTGCGGCTCGATGGCGCGTGGGGCGTGAAGGTGGTCACGGTCATGCCCTGGGCGGCCGACACGCCGATCTGGCTGCACGCGGCGAACTACACCGGACACGAGGCCCGGGCGCCGACGATGGACGACCCCGACAAGATCGTACAGGCCGTCATGGCCGCAGCCCTGAACCCGCGGCCGAGGGTAGGGGTCGGTTGGAAGGTGAAATCAGCGCTGTTCGCCCACCGGCTGGCGCCCGGCCCGACCGAGGCCATGGCGGCCTCCGCCTATGGCCGCGTGATCCAGGCGGCGCCGGCCGGCGCGCCGGCGACGTCAGGGGCGCTGAACGCACCCATGGTCGAGGGCGTCACCGTCGATGCCGGGCTGAAGACGCGCTGGCGCGAAGAGGACAAGGCGGCGCAGCATCCATGATCGACGTGCATGCCGCTGCGAGCCGACCTGCAGGAAAACGAACGCGCCGCGTCGCCGCGGCACGGGAGCGGCGATGCGCATCCACCATCTGAGCTGCGGCACGGACTGCCCGATCGGCGGCCGCCTCTTCGATGGCGTGAGCCCGGGGCTCCTGGGTCGGGTCGTCTGCGCGGCGCAGCTGATCGAGATGCGGGACGGCTTGGTGCTCGTAGACACGGGCTATGGCGTCCAGGACGTGGAGCATCCGCATCCGCGCACCAGCCGGCTGTTCCACGCCCTGCTCAACATCAGGTTCCGCACCCAGGACACGGCCCTGTTCCAGCTGCAGGCGCTGGGCTTCGCCGCCAAAGATGTGCGCCACATCGTCCTCACCCATCTCGACTTCGACCATGCCGGCGGTATCGAGGACTTCCCCCACGCCAGGGTCCACGTGCTGGCGCGCGAGCGCGAGGCGGCGGAGCGCCAGCGGCGGGGCTTCATCACGCGCCGTCGCTATCGACCGGCGCAGTTCGACATGGTCCGCGACTGGCAGACCTACGCCGCAGGCGGGGAGTCCTGGTTCGGCTTCGAGGCCGTGCGGGCGTTGGAGGGACTGCCGCCCGAAATCCTGATGGTCCCGTTGCCCGGGCACACCTGGGGCCATGCGGGCGTTGCGGTCGACACCGGGGACGGCTGGATCCTGAACGCCGGCGACGCCTACTTCTACCGAGGCGAGATGGACCTGGAGCGCCCGCACTGCTCGCCGGGACTGGCCGCCTACCAAGCCCTTATGGAGGTGGATCGCGGCAAGCGGCTCGCCAACCAGCACAGGCTTCGCGAGCTGAAGCGCCAGGCCGGAGGACACGTGCGCGTCTTCTGCTCCCACGATGTCGTCGAGTTCGACCAAGCGCGCGGGGCTAGCCGCTCATCGGCGTCATAATCGGCCGGCGACCTGGCCAGCACTAAAGAATGAGCGTCGGGATAACTGGCCTGTACTCTGCGCCCACAGCGGACTCCAGTCTTCCGCCAGGAAGGCGACATTCGAAGCCGCGTTGGACGCGGTATGAGCCCTTGCCATTCAGAGCTGCGCGTCATGCATAAAAGCAGCAAGGCCGGCCCTGTACTTCGGCGGCAAACCTCCTGCACCTATCGATTTCGGTTGAGCAATCTTTGATCTGGGCTGCCAGCTCAGAGCGCCTATCGCCTCCGCCCGAACGCGCCCACGAGCGGTAGGCCAATCAGCAAAGGAATGCCTACAAAAAGCACGTGACCATGAGATAACACGCCTATCGCCAGCGAGAGTCCAAGGGCGATGACGAGGACTAGGAGTCCAAAGAGGTTCATACTGAACTGCGTCCTACAGTGTTCCTGTGGAGCCGACCGGCGAAACCTTTATTGAAGCTGTCGACTGGAGAAGGCCGTCGACGAAACTTTCGATCGCACGATTATAATCAGCGGCGCATTCCATGAAACCCATGTGGCCGCCACCGGCGACCTCTACGAGCCGCGCTTGTGGCGCCTTTTCGCTGATCGTTTGACTGGCGGCTGGCAAGGTGACGATATCCTTGGAGCCGGTGAGGACCAGCATGGGAACCGGAATGGACGCCAGGACCTCCGTTGCGTCCCATCGGAACATGGCAAGATTGCCCTTGGCCTGGATGCCCGGAGATCCCTTGCAGGCTAGTCGGGCGGTAAGATCGACCTGTCCCCGGGTGGCATGACGGCCAAAGCCTGTTAGGCGCATGACCAGATGGTTGGAGCCGCTGAGATAACCCTGCCAGCTCGAGAGCCACATCAACGGGAACAGAGCAACAGTCAGCCACATCATGGGCTCGATCAGAGGCCAGCGCAGCGCACGCCATAGGCCGCTGAGCCACATAGTCTGGATCGGATCCTTGTAGGTAGTGTCAACCAGGACAACACCTCTGACGCGCTGCCTTACCTCAAGGGCGCAGGCACGCCAAAAGGTCTGCGTGGTCATGCCCCCTATGCTGTGGCCAACCAGAAAGATGGGGCCTGAACCTGCCGACTGCACCACAGCTCCAAGAGCCTCGGCGAAGCGATCAATGGTGATCTTGCCGTCTGATGGCGGCTTGGATCGGCCGAGCCCGGGCAAGTCCCAAGTCACAAGGCGGAAGCGCTCACCGAGCGCACGCTTGGTGTACCACCAAGCCGTTGAGTTCAGGCCCCAACCGTGGGTTAGCACCAGGGTCGGCCCGTCAGTACGGCCAAACGTTTCTACGCGCAGCGAAGACCCGTCTGGCGCTTGCACGAAATGGCCGTCAGCTCGCTGCTCGCGCGGCTCGTCGCGACCGGCGGGAATGCACAGCAGCACGACGAATCTGCCGAAGAGGCTCCACGCCAAGCAGGCGAGGCCCGTGTAGAGCCGCCAGTCGGAATACCTTACGTGGTGAAGAAGGCCTTGAGCATCCTGGACGTCGTACCCGCGGCCCCAGGTCCAGAGCAGGTAGATCGCGGCTACCAGAATAGCCCAGGAGATGAGGGACAGCAGCAGACGTGGAACGAAGATAATGGGCATACGCCGCCTCCGGCGCGCGATGCGCCAAATCATCTAGAAACTCTGACAGGCGGGTAGCTTCCCGCGAACTAATGCGACGGCTTGTATCTCCATATTCCTGCCACACCAAGGATGATAGAGGGTAGCTTCGCGGCCGCAATCGCCCGCGTAGAGAGGTCGAGAACCTGCGCGCAGCCTAACTCCGCAGTCGCCGGGTGGAGGCGCGCGAGGTAGCCTAGGGTTCGGCTGCGCGTTCAAAACGTCGCAAGCTTCCTGCTCGAACGGGACATTCCGGGCGGCTCCATGACTGGTCGCCATGCGTTAGAACCGCATGTCCCCGAACACGCACCATCAGCTCACGCGCATCTTCCATTCCGACCAGCCGCTGAACGCCGAACCGGCTTTGGCGAAGCTGTCGGAGGCCTTCATCACAGATCAGCGCGACCTGTACGTTCGCACCCATGGCGAGGTGCAGCACCTGGACGAAGGCTCGTATCGGCTTCGAGTCGCCGGAGATGTGCAGGAGGAGCTTCAGTTCAGTTTGGCGGATCTCCAGGCCCGCTTCGCCGTGCACACGATCACCTGCAGTCTCCAGTGCGCGGGCAATCGCCGGGCGGACCTGCAGGAAGTGGCCAAGACGGCGGGCGACCCCTGGCAGGGTGGCGCCATCGGCAACGTGCGCTGGACGGGAGTGGCGCTGCGCGAGGTGCTCGAGGCGGCAGGCGTAGTCACTGGCGGACGCCTTCAAGTCGCCTTCTACAGTCCCGACGAGATCGAGGTCGAAGGCGAGCGCGGACGTTTTTGGGGTGTCGATCCCTTTTGCGAAGGCGATGAGCGATCATGTCCTTCTCGCCTACGAGATGAACGGCGAGCCGTTGTCGCCGGAGCATGGCTTCCCCCTGAGAGCGGTAGTGCCGGGATATGCCGGTGTCCGCAGCGCCAAGTGGCTCACAGAAATCCGCGTACAGGTGGAGCCGGCCGACAGTCCGATCCAGCGCAAGGACTACAAGCTGTTTCCCTCTGGGGTCAGCAAGGAAAACGTCGACTGGGACGCGGGCCTCACCATCGACGCCATGCCCCTGAACGCTTGCATCTGCCAACCCACCGGCGGCGCGGAGCTCGCCTCCGGGCCGGTGACCATCAAGGGCTGGGCCGCGGCTTCGGAGCGACGGGTCAAGCGGGTTGACGTGTCCACCGACGGCGGACACCACTGGGTCCTGGCTGAACTCGAGCAGGCCGACGACCAGCCCCACGCTTGGACGCTCTGGCGATCAAACACTGTACTGGAGAAAGGCGAGCATGAGCTCGTCGTGCGAGCCTGGGACGAGGCCATGCAGACCCAACCCGACGCCCCGGACGACACCTGGAACTTCGCCGGCTACCTAGCATCCCATCGTCACCGCGTCCGGGTGAGCGTGACTTGAGCAAGGATGCGCCCATAGCCGCCGCGAGCTTTTTGACGGAGACACGACATTCCGAGCCCCCATCCGGAATGCCTCGGCCTGCTCGCGACGTCTCCAGTCGGGAGTGAAGCGGACATCGGCGGGGCGCTCCAGTCTGGACCCTCACCCGCTAGCACGAACATGCCTCGGGCTGCGTCTCTGGTTCCCAAGCGGCCGTCTTACGCCCAATCTCGGTCGCACAGGCACAGGGAGTCGGGTCAGCTTCCTGAAGCGAACGCGGACTCCGCTCGGCTCGGCGTCGGTCCGCCGCGGACCCCATCGTTGTGGCAACCGACCCGCGGGCCGTGCTACCATAGCACGAGGACGGGCGTGGGTAGCACCCGGAGGAGGAACAATGGCCGTTCGCCGCAAGTGCTTCGTGACCTACTACCATGAGGATGAGAGGCAGGTGGCGGATTTCGTCAGCAAGTTCGACCACAAGGGCGACATCTTCATAGTTAGACGGCTAGGGGAGATGCCGGGAGATATCGTCGACAGCACCGACACCGACTACGTCATGCGCAAGATCCGCGAGGATTTCATCAGCGACTCCACTGTCACGCTCGTCCTAGCCGGTGCGTGCACGTGGGCCAGGCGCTATGTCGACTGGGAGATCCAAGCGTCCCTGCGCCAAGGAAACGGGCAACTCCCAAACGGGCTGCTCGGGATACCGTTGGCTGGCCGCAGGCAATGGCCTGACCGCCTTCTGTCGAACATGACGCCTATGCACGCTCGATACCATATCCGCAGACGCTCGACGCATTGCAACAGGGCATCGAGTGGGCCTTCGCCCGGCGCACAACCCATGCCCAAGAGATCATCAATCCGCGTGACCGCTTCGGCTACAACAGGTCTTGCCCGTGACGGAGCCCGGCCCGCGCCCGCTTTCACTCTCCATGTGCCTCGTGCACCATCCAGGGTCGCACCGGGCCACTTCGCTGCGGTCGCTGGTCTACAAGCATTACCGGCGCGACCCGCATAAGAACCTCGGGGAGGGCGGCCTGGGACTGGAGGTCGAATACCGGGACGTTCCGGCCAACCCATCCCCGGTCCCGATCTTGGTGGACTTCGCCCGCGCGCAGGTAACGGCGATCGTTGCGATCTTTGACGAGGACCTAGCCGGCGATGCGACGTTCGCGGATTATGCTCTCGGCCTCGCCGCCTCCGCAGCCCCGCTGTTCCCTAAGGCCACGTTCTTGGCCGTCGCCACGGACGACAAGGGAATGCGACTCGCACAGTCAGGCACGTCGGGCGCGTGGCAGACGCTCGACGCCCGCGCTTGGCCGGAGGATCAGTTCACTCGGCGCCTGTTCACAGCAATCGACGACCACTTCTGCAGGCTGCTGATGGCTTATCTTGAGAGCATCAAAGCGCCTGGCGCCGACGCCACCAGGCTCCGCCGCGCCTTCGCCAAAAGGGCGCAAGTGTTCCTCAGCCATTCCAAGCACGACGCCGACAAACGCGGGGAAAAGATGGCGCTTGCCCTGAGGGACGCCCTGGCCGCGATGAGCGCCGAAACCTTCTTCGACGCGGTCGACCTGCCAGCCGGCACGCCGTGGGAGCAGGCAATTGACGACGCGGCTGGCGGGCACGCGTTGGTGGCGATACTCACCGACAGCTACAGCTCTCGCACCTTCTGCAAGAAAGAGGTGCTCAGCGCGAAGCGGGCCGGGGTGCCGATCGTAGTGGCCAACTGCCTGGAGGACTACGAAGCTAGAGGATTTCCGTACGCCGGCAACGCGCCCGTCGTACAGATGGTGCCCGACCCGGACAGCCGCCAACACCAGCTCATCGGGCGTCTCTTTGACGAGCTCCTGCGCAACCTCATCTGGAAGTGTCATATCGCTGGCGTCGCGCTGGAGCGAGGCGTGAAGTTCCAGTCCCGCGCCCCCGAACTCGTAACACTTGCCTACATCGAGCTCGACCGCTCCGAGGACGGCGGCCCTAGCCGCACGACGATCGTCTATCCCGGCGCGCCCGTCGGCGAGGAGGAAGAGGAGCTTTTCAGGGTCGTCGCCCCGCACGTCAAGCTCTCGCCCTTTGTCGCCTGGCGAGCCGGGCTTACAACGTGAGCGCGCGCTTCCTGGCCGGGACACGCATCGGCGTCTCTGTGTCGAACAGCTCCAACCTCGCCCGGCTCGGGCTTGCGCCCGAGCACGTGGAGGACGACATGGTGGAGATCACCCGCTACCTGCTCGCGGCGGGGGCGACCGTGGTGTACGGCGGCGACCTTCGGGCCGGAGGCTTCACCGAGTTGTTGCTTGAGGTCGTGGCCCGCCATCACGCCAAGGACGACGACTCTACAAGATTTGAGAGCGTTCTGGCCTGGCCCGTCCATATGGGCATGACGTTTGAAAGGCTGGCGGCGAGCGCGGAATTGTTCGCGCCAGCGGGCGAGTTGGTCCTGCTGGACAGCGATGGCAACGTCATGAGCATGCTGCACCGGAGCCGCCTGGACGACGTGCAGGCGCCGGACGCCGAATGGGGTCCGCCGCTGACGGCGATGAGGCGGACTTTGGCTGAGCGGTGCGATGCCAGGATAGCCGCAGGCGGTGCGACGGCGGACTATCGGGGCGATATGCCAGGTGTGGCGGAGGAGGTTCTACTCTCGCTCGCGGCAGGCAAGCCGACGTTCGTGACCGGGGCTCTGGGCGGCTGCGCCCTGGATATCGGGCTGCTCTGCGGACTGGCGGAGGCACCGGTAGGCGTTACCGCGGACTGGCCGGGGCGGGAACGTTTCTCAGGCCTGGCGGACGCGTTGAACCCAGGCCTTGAACGGGCCGAGGCGAAAGCACTGGCGTCGCCGACGTTCGGCTTGGAGATGCTGGTCCTCCTCCTTAAAGGCCTTCACAATTCGATCAGCAAAGCCGCCCCGAGCGCGACCGCAGGTCCATAGAACTCCAGCGGAGCTGGCAGGTCCCGAAATCCAGTTCTGGCCACTCCAGGCGCCGGCTCGAGAATTCGCGAAAAGTCGAACATCACCGCCAGCTTCCCTGCCGAAAGCTGAGCCCGCAGCGGGCGTGCGCCGGCATCTCGAAATCCGTGGTTTTCAAGAAGGCGCTCTGACGGTGCCGCAGCTGAAGGGGCCGCCCGCTAGAATAGCTCGCCTACACTCCATGTTCGGTCGACGCAGTTTCGCCATGTAAGGTCCGGTCGTCGATGAACCGGACATCCAGCCGCCAAGGGCTGGTCCACGCTTGTTCCGATCACAAGCCCACGGCGCGAGCCCCGGGAGGACGCTGCCCACTACCTCTCACCATGCGCCGAGGGCTTAAGCGGCGCCAACGAAGAGTAAGGGCGATTGAGCCGCAATTCACGCTGATTTTGCTCCTGGCTTCATCTTGGCCGAGCCAACGTCGCAGACGGATGAGCCACTCCTTAAGGGCGCTCATTCGTCACTTGGCACCAGCGGCGATTGGTCGTTCGCCTCAAAAGGCCGGAGCCAACTTACGCAGAGGTGGTCAACGGGTTCAGGTACCTGCTGACGTCCGCGACGGCGTTCGAGGTCAGCTCTAAAGGGCATCGCTGACTTTACGGCGATGATGGGCCCTTGCCCGAGGCTTCGACGACGCCTGTTGGTGTGCTAACCACCACCTAAGTTGGGAGGGGCGAGACGGTGCTACGGGCCGGAGCTCAGGTGATAGTGCGCTGGGAGGATGGCGCTAGCTTCATGTGCGAGAGCTGGGAGGGCCTAGCAATCGCCAATCCGGTGATGCTGGTCATCGCCCACTGCGGAACGCCAGCTGCGCAAAACCATACCCATGACCTCCAAAAAGCCCTGGTGGCCGAACTGCTTGCCTTGGGCGCAACGCGCCAGACGGCCGCGCCGTGCGGGGTGTACTCCCCGCCGACGGCGGACGGCTGCCACGCTATGGGCGAACCCGATTGCCAGAAACTCTTGGTCATGGTGGGGGATGGCGTTCAGTCGTTCCCGGACATACCCGGCCACGCGGCCTGGGTAGGCGGGCGAGCGCCTTTCGGCACCCTACCTCTGGCACCGTCCACGTCAAAACCGCAGTTCTCCTTGCTTTTCCCGCCTTGGACAGGTGCCTTCAACGCAGTGTTCTGGAACAAGACTTCTGCCGAAGCTGTGCCGGCCGTCTTGGCCCTGGCTGGGATCACTTTAGAATTGCCGAAGATTTTCATCAGCTATCGCCAACGGGACAGCTCCGCGCTGACGATGCAGATCTTCGACGCTCTAGCCCACGCCGGATTCGACGCATTTCTAGATCAGCTCAGGATCCCTCCCGGTGTGAACTTCCAGGCGCGCCTGACCGAACAGCTCGGCGACAAGGCGATGGTGCTGTTTCTGGAGTCAGCCACCTTTCTAGACTCCCCGTGGGTCACCTACGAGGTCAATATTGCCAAGACATGCGGCCTCGGGGTTTATGCCCTGAACCTCTGCGGCGCCCCGGAGATCCCCGGCGTGGACGAAGCACTACGGATGCGACTTCACCCCGGGGATTTCACGACCATGGCACTCGACCGGACCTCGGAGCTGATCTCAGCCAAACTGGAGGCGGTCGTGGCCCTGGTCCGACGCGAGCACGACCGAGCGATCGTGCGCCGTCGCCAAATGCTCCAGCTGTCTTTGACCGGGGCGGTGCTGCAGGCCGGCGGTGCCCCCCCGACGCAGGTTGGGCACGGCGCTCTAGAGATCACTGCCGCCAACGGCGGCGGCAAACGTTACATCGTGGCGCTAACCCCTCGTCCGCCGGACCTTCCAGACTTCCACCAGCTCCATGGCCAGGCGACCAAACCAGCTAAAGGGGTGGTAACCGGGCTCACGCGCCTAATGGAGGCGGCGACCCATCGACGGTTGCATTGGCTCGCGAACGTTAGCGACCTCGAGTTTCGCGACGAGGGTGATATGCTTACCCTTGGAGAAGCGATGGTACAGGGGACGCTCTGATGTTTACCCTTTTCCTTTCCGCGAGCGTGCCTTCGCTTGAGCGCGCCGAGCATTTCCGTCGGCAGAAGCACTCGGCCTTCGAGATTGAGCAGGCTGTGATCAGCCTTGCGCGGGCGCTTTTCGCCCGGGGCGGCCGGCTGGTGTTCGGGGGCATCCCACCATCTCGCCGCTCGTGGCCATGGTCGCCGGAGAGTATAGCGAGGCTCGGCGCGCGGAGACCGACACGCCGCGCGAGCCCGAGCGCGTAATCATCTATCAATCCCGCGCCTTCGGCGAAGAAGTCGAGGAGGCTCAGGATCTCCTCTACAGAGTTGGCCTTGCCCGCGTCGCGCTGGTCGATGCTGTGGGAGGCGAGCACTACGACGCTGCCCTGCCGCGGGGCAGGCCTCCGGTTCCTCGGAGCCTTGAAGCCATGCGCCGCGAGATGCTGCAGAAGAGCGATCCTTTGGCCATGGTCTGCATCGGCGGCATGGACGGAAGCCTCGACGAGGCGAGGTTGTTTGTGGAGCTGTACCCGAACCGCAAAGTTTACGTGGTCAAGGCGACTGGCGGGGCCGCTGCGATCCTGGCGGAAAGCGCTTATGGGCAGATCGTGGTGGTCGAGGCCAAGATAATGGGCGATCTGGAGCGTCGCCGTGCGGGTTGGGCTTCGCCCGATGCCGGCATTGGCACGCCTGAGCGATTCCGCGACAACGAACTGCCCCTGATCCCTTATCCGCTCATCTTCCAGTCACTGGTCGCCGAGCTGATCGAAAGCGACGGCCATGGGTGACACCAAGCACCTCGAGATCCTGCAATCCACGATTCAGCGCATGGCCGGCAACGGCTTTGTCATCAAGGGTTGGGGCGTGACCCTGCTGACCGCAATTCTGGGCGCTACGTTGAAGGATGGTCGGGCGGCTTATGCGCTCTATGGAATGGTGCCTATCGCGATGTTCTGGTTGCTCGACGGCTACTTCCTCGCTCTAGAGAGAGCCTTCCGCGATATGTACAGGGCCGCCGCCGAGCTCGCCCTGGCCAACCAGGACCCGAGCTTCGACATGGACCCGGCGGCTTTGTCGGCGAAGGCGCTCCGGACAGCGATGGCGTCTCCGGCGCTATTGATCATTTACCCGCCGGCGATCGCAATCCTGCTGCTCGCCGCCGCGTTGTCCCGACCGTGGTTCGCGCTAGGCGCAGTGGTGTCGGGCCACAAATAGACATCGGGAGACTCAACGAAAGCCGGCATTACGGCGCTCCAAGCAGTTGGTGTAGATTGCTGAGAGTGATGGTCCTCTTCAGCGTTCGAGCGGCCCCTGCGATGGCGGAGGGGAAAGCATCTACTTGCGTAGAACACTCGCGGTACATAAATCGGGATCGGACTGGCGCGTACACAGCGATTTAGGCGAAGGGGAACTGCAAATGACCACACGCCGTCACGTCTTCATCAGCCACCACCACGCCGACGACGAAACTGTCACGAAGCTGACCAGCCTGATGCAGGCGAAGTCCTACGAAATTCGAAACAGCTCAATCCGCACCAAGCCCGCAAACCAAACGAGGATCGACAAGGGGCTGGTCAGTGAGAATGTTATTAGGCGTCTTCTGCGCATGAAGATGCGATGGGCCTCGACGGTCGTCGTCATCATCGGGAAAGAAACGGCCAACCGGCCCTGGGTGAACTGGGAGATTGAGGCGGCTTATCGTCTCGGCAAACGCGTCGTCGGGGTCTATGAGCGCGGCGGTACGGAGAACGATTTGCCGGAGGCCTTCAAGGCCTATGGCGACACACTCGTGTCCTGGAACTCAGCGAGCATCATGGACGCGATCGAGGGCCGCGCTGATCCCATGGAGAAGCCGGACGGACGGCAGGTCGCTCCCAGGCAAGGCGCGCGAAAGGGCTGCGCCGCGTGATAAACAGCGCATATCTCTACGCTGTCAGCTATGACCTCGGCTTCGCTCCTAACCCCTTCAATGGACTTTGCAGCCTGGCCTGTTGCAAGCCAGCCATTCGCAAGGGCGCAAAGATTGGTGACTGGATCCTAGGTCTGACCGGCTCCAAGTTGAAGCCAGGAGGGCGGTGCGTGTTCGCCATGGTCGTGACTAGTGCAATCTCCTTCGACGAATACTGGCTAGACGACCGATATCAGACCCGCAAAGCCAATCGAGCTGGTTCGCCGAAGAAGCAGGTGGGCGACAACATCTATCATCGGCCCGATGTTTGCCAGCCCTGGCGCCAAGAGGACTCGGTCCACAGCCTGTGGAATGGCACGCAAAGCGATCTGAACACCGCGCACGACACGCGTGTGAACCGGGTGCTGCTCTCCAACAACTTTGTCTACTTCGGCGAAGCGGCCCCGGCTGTGCCCGTGGCCATCCTCGCGGGCATCGGCTATGTCAAGAACCCGCGGGATATCCGCAAGTTCACAGTCGATCAGGCGGCCGAACTACTTGATTGGCTTGGGCCGAAACTGCAAAGCCAGCACAACATGGTCGTCGGCGACCCGATCAATCTCGATTCCGCCGGCAAGTACTTCGACTACAAGACCCAAAAGCTAGTCTAGGCGGCCAGACCGACTGGCTCGGCCCTGATGGCCATCTCCCTGCGGCGCGCCAGGTGAGACGTGAGCAGGGAGCCGCTAGGGCGATCGGCCGATTAGCATCTGTCGCGAACCTTAACTTTGCGACTATCCAGAATCAGATCTTCTCGGTAGGGCTGCGATCAGAGGTTGCTGCGCCCTTAAGGTGTGTTCGCGGTGAGGTCCGAGCGATATCGAAATATCAGCTGGGCTACCGTCGGCGGGTTCGAGGCCGTCCTGCGCGACGGCAAGGCGGTCGAAGTTCGTGGCGAGTCGACGCGCGAGTTGCTCGGCCGCGGCACGCTGATCGAGCGGCCCGACGAGCGGTTTCCGTTTCTTCCCGGCCGGCTCGGCGATCCGTTCGCCTTGATCGCCGAGACCCTTTGGGTCCTGGCCGGCCGGAACGATGTCGAATGGCTGAACCGTTATCTGCCTCGGGCCGCCGCCTATGCCGACGACGGCCGAGTCTGGCGGGCTGGCTACGGCCCGCGCCTGCGCAACTGGAGGGGTGTCGACCAGCTCATGGAGGTATACGGCCTGCTCGAAGCGGATCGAAGTAGCCGTCGAGGCGTCATGAGCCTGTTCGATCCAGCGACCGACTTCGGCAACTCGAGGGACATTCCCTGTAACAACTGGCTGAGCTGGTTGATCCGCGATGGCGAGCTGTTGCTCAATGTGGCGGTTCGCAGCAACGACGCCATGTGGGGCTTCTCCGGGATCAACGCCTTCGAGTGGAGTGTGCTGCAGGAGATTCTGGCTAGCTGGTTGGGCGTGAAGGTCGGCCCCGTCTACTTCCTAGCGTCGTCGTTCCATCTGTACGAAGGGGGTGACCATATTAAACGCGCCGCGGACGTTGTGGCCCATTTTCCGGGGCGAACGCCCTACGAGATGGGCATCGGGACGCCGCGCTTTGCTGTGTCACCGGACCAATTCGACCAAGCCCTGGCGGACTGGTTCGCGGCCGAAGAACGCGTGCGGCTGGACCCGAATGCGTGGCGCCTCGAAACATCGATCACCGACCCGTTCCTGCTCGCCGCGCTGCGGACCGTGCGCCTAAAGTGGGGTGCAGCAGTTTGGGATATCGATCGGCTGCGCACTGAGCTCAGCGCCTGCCCCGACGATGACTTCACGGCAGCCGCATACGAGCGTCTCGACCGCCCCGCGCAGCAGTTGCTCTCCGACATTCCGCAGCTCGCCTGTCGGACTTATTTCGAGAGAGGCTCATTACAGGTCCCGCGCATGATCGAACTAAAGACCGCAATTGACCGGCTGCATCGTAGAAAGAACGCGGCTTACGGCGGCGCGTGGAAGCGGCGCGGCGAGCGTATCAGCATCTTGCCCAACATCGCACGCAAGGTCGATCGCTTGGCGCATTTCCAGGTCACCAACCTCGAGCTTGAAGGCGAGACGCCGCTCGACACCGCCGTCGACCTTCTCGTCTACGTCCTCAAATACGAGCTGTTCCTGGCGCAGGGGTCGACCACGCTCGCCGCCGCCTTGGGTTTGGCAGGAAAGTCTCGCACCTATAGCGATTCCGACGACGACTTTACCACGGCTCTGGACAAGATGACTGTAGACCAAGCCAGCGACAACGATGTTGGCGTCGAGCTCGCGGCCGCTGTCGAGCTCTTCGAGGAGCTATGGCCGCGCATTGATAGCGGCGAGTCGCTGGAAGACAAGGCGGCGGGAGCGGCGCAGCTGAGACGCCACGCCGTACGGCTCGTGTCCGCGATCGCGAAGGCGCATCCTTACGCCGCCGAGGCGTTCGTCCGCACCTGGGACGCCTTATGAAGGCTCCGCCTCCGCCTCGAAGCGTCGATATTGCGCCCGCCGATCTCGCCTTGCTGATCGAGACCCTTAAGCAGGAGCTCGCGGCCCGGCCAGCCGCAGATCGCATCGGCGTTCTGGGTTCGACGGCCGCAACATACGACGTTGTCGCCTGGCTGCGCTCGGCGGGGCTCGAGAGCCGGTTCAGCGGCATCTACGACCCTGCCAGCGCGCGTGAAGCCCACATCAAGCCGGTGGAGGCGATTGCGGCCGATCGGCCCGCAGTGCTCGTGGTCGCCTCCGATCTGCACAAGGAAGATTTGATCGGCGCGGCGTTGCCGCACATCGGCCCGACCACCCGTCTGCTAATCGCCGGCTTCGCGCATTTCCGCTTCAACGACGAGGTTTTTTCCCGCGAAACGGCCAACGCGCTCGTGCCTTCGTTCGCCAACGGCTACCCCAATTGCTTGATCCACCAGTACCAAGTCCTGCAGAACGCCGCTCGGCTCGGCCTGGAGGGGGTGATTGTCGAGTTTGGTATGTTCCGGGGTGGCACGACCATGTTGCTGTCGCGGTTTTCTGAACAGTTAGGCAAGGATTGGCGCGTGATCGGATTCGATACCTTCGATGGATTTCTCGCGCCGCGAAGCCCGCTTGACATGTACGCCCACCCTGACTGCGTCTTCCTTGATATCGCCGAGGCGCGCCGGTATCTCGAAGGCCGCAACGTCGAGGTTGTGGCCGGCGACATCGTCGACACCGCCAATCGCCTAGCCAACGAGGACATTGTGCTGGCCTTCATCGACACCGACAACTACACGGGCGCGGCTGCCGCCTTGGAGGCGGTGCAAGATCGCATCTTGCCGGGAGGAGCCATCGTATTCGACCATTTCACCGGCGTCGATCGATTCCTCTACACTCTAGGCGAGAGGTTTGCCGCCAAGCGGCTGCTGGAAGACTCGCGCTTTTTTAATCTGCACGGGACAGGCGTCTTCATGAAGCAGAGCCAATGACCTCGGCAGTGACCCACACGCGCCGAAAGCCGACGCGTCGCAACGGCGCCTACGAGTTCTATTGGTCGTTCGCCTCGCGCCGCCAAGCCGCCTTCGAGCGCCGCTTGGCGGGCCGGAGCGCGCCCTGGACCGACGATCGGATCCTGCGCGAGTACAGATTCTGCAACGTGTATCGGGCAGCCGACCGCGTCTCGCAATTCATGATCCGCGACGTCTGCTATGCCGAGGATGCCGGCACCGCAATCGACCGTGCCTTCCAGATCGTCGCATTCCGAACCTTCAGCAAGATAGAGACTTGGCGCGGCCTTCGCGCTGCGCTCGGCGGGCCGCCAAGGCTCGACGATTTGGCCAGCGGCCGGTTTGAGGCCGCGCTAGACGAGGTCAAGCGACGCAACGGCGGCCTCTACACGGGCGCCTTCATCCTCTGCGCCAACAAGGCTTTCGGGTTTGACGAGAAGCACCGCAACCATTCGGCGCTGTTTCGGCGCATGTTTATTGAGGACGAGCTGGGGCCGCGTCTTCTTGGCTGCAATTCGTTCGAGACAATCGTCCGCTTGCTCGAGGCGTATCCGTTGATGGGGCCGTTCATGGCCTACCAGACGGCCATCGATCTCAACTATTCCGAGCTCATCAACTTCGACGAGAATGATTATACCCAAGCCGGTCCCGGCGCAGTGCGTGGCCTGGCAAAGGCGTTTGAGGATTTTGGCGACTACTCGCCATCTGAGATCATTAGATGGATGGTCGATCAGCAGGAGGATGAGTTCGCCCGACTTGGCCTGCCATTCGCGGGCCTGTTCGGCCGCGCGCTTCACGCCATCGACTGCCAAGGCCTGTTTTGCGAGCTCGACAAATACTGCCGCGAAGCTGCGCCCGAGCTGCTCAGCAACCGGTCGCGGATCAAAGCGCGCTACGTGCCAACGACGGAGGCTCTCGATCTGTTCTTCCCGCCCAAGTGGGAGCTTGCGCCGCCGCGGACATCAATCCCGGCAGCCCGGCAAGACGCTCAGCGCGATCTATTTGCGGCTGTGGATTAGCCATGGCCGCCGCTTCCCGCTCGATGATTCTTCGAGTCTGCGGGGCCGGCGGCGTGCTGAACAGGGCCGCCAAGAAGCGGCCCTCCCCAAGTTCCGCTATGAACCAAGCCTGATTAGTGTTCACCGGCATAGCGACTTAGCGAAATCAATCGCTGGCTCAACGTTCGACTTAAGCGGTGTGCTGGCAGAAGCGGCGGCGACGCGGGGTTCTTCCAGAAAGCGGAACCCCCGGAATCCGAGAAGGTGAGCCAAGTCTCCTCGTACCGAGCGCGAGGCAGCTGTAGCGGGCGGACCAGCCTCTGAATGTCCGTAGCTGAAGGGCTTGCAGACGTGACCCTCGTGGCTGGAGGAGCCTTCCAGGAAGCCGCCACTTTCAGCGGCAGCAATGAGCCAAGTCTCCCCTTTAGCGGCGCACCAACTGGGCCTTGACCTGGGTCGAGGTCGCCAAGGCCCCGCCCGCCGCAGCCCTGGTGCTCAAGCCGCGTCGCCTCCGTCCGACGCCCTGGGCGCGGGAGTCCTTTGGTTTCGATCAATCGTCGCAGCCGCAAGATCGTGGCCCGGCGGTCGATGATATCGGGCGGAAGCGTCGCCGCTGCCGCGTCTCCCTGCAGCCCGGCCCGCACCGCGCCGTCCCCTTTCCACAGCTGCGAGAGGTGCGGCGCTTGACTCTCGGCGAAGCGGGGAACGAATGACGAACGCTGGCCCTTGTGGCGGCCGGCAGGTCATCGTGATGGATCGCGTAGCCCGTTCAAGGTCGCTGGAGGAAGTTCGGGCGCGGATCGCGGCCGCGGAGCGGTCGCACCGGCCGCCCGCGGGCGTGCTGCCCTTCGGAGTGGATGATCTCGACGCGCATCTGCCTTCGGGCGGGCTGCGGCTGGGCGCCCTGCACGAGGTCGCCGGCGGCGGCCGGGACGCGGTCCACGGCGCGGCCGCGGTGCTGTTCACCGCGGGCGTGCTCGCCCGGCTGGAGGGGCCCGTGCTCTGGGTGCTGCGCCAGCGGGACCTGTTCGCCCCGGCGCTGGCCGGCGTCGGCCTGCACCCCGAGCGGGTGATCTACGCCGAAGCGCCCGACGAGAAAGGCGTCCTGGCCGTCCTGGAGGACGGCCTGCGCCACCCCGGACTGGCGGCGGTGGTCGGAGAAGTGAGTGGGCTCGCCATGGCGGCGTCGCGCCGGCTGCAGTTGGCGGCGGAGCAGGGCGGTACGACCGCTTTTGCCGTGCGCAGGTGGAGAAGCTCGGCCGCAGCCGCCGACTACGGCCAGCCGACGGCCTCGGTCAGCCGCTGGCGGGTGTCGGCGCTGCCTGGAGGCCGCGAGGCGGTGCCCGGCATCATGGGGCGGCCGCGCTGGCTGGTGGAGATGATGCGGTGCCGGGGGGCGGAGGCGTGTGAATGGGAGCTCGAGGCCTGCGATGAGACGGGTCGTCTCTGTCTACCTGCCGAGCTGGCCGACCGATCATTGGCGGAAGGCCCAAGGCTCCGGCGCGCCGCCGGCTGAGACGCCTGTGGTGGTCGTGGGCCGGGTGGGGCCGCGCAAGGTGGTGATCGACGCGGACGCGACGGCCCGCAGGCTGGGCGTCCATCCGGGTCTGGCCATGGCGCAGGCGCAGGCCCGCGTTCCCGGCCTGCACGGGGTCGAGCACCAGCCGGGCGAGGACGCCGCCGCCCTGGCGCGCATCGCGCTCTGGGCGCTACGCCGCTACTCGCCCCTGGTCGCGACGGAAGGCGAGGACGGCCTATGGATCGACGCCCGCGGCGTCGCTCACCTGTTCGGGGGCGAGGGCAGGCTCCTGGCCGACCTCGTCTCGCGCCTCGCCCGCTCCGGCGTCCAGGCCCGGGCGGCCATGGCCGACACGCAAGGCGCCGCCTGGGCCCTGGCCCGCTTCGGTCGGGCGCCGTGCATCGTATCCGCCAGGGGCGCGGTCGGCCGCGACCTGGAGGCCCTGCCCGTGGCGGCGCTGCGGCTGTCGCCGGAGGTGGCGGCGGGGCTCGCCAAGCTCGGGATGGAGACGGTCGGCGAGCTGGAGCGCACGCCCCGCGCGCCCCTGGCGCTGCGGTTCGGGCCGGAGCTGACCCGCCGGCTGGACCAGGCCCACGGCCGGCAGGGGGAGACCTTCGAGCCCCTGAGCTCGCCGGACCTGGTGCAGGTGCGCCGGCCCTTCTTCGAGCCGATCAGCGCACCGGAGACGATCGAGCGCAAGACGGCGGACTTGGTGGAGCGCCTCTGCCGCGAGCTGGAGGGTCGGGGTCTCGGCGCCCGCAAGCTCGACCTCATCTGCGAACGGGTGGACGGCCGGCGGGAAGCGGTGCGGATCGGCACGTCGGAGCCGCTGCGCGATCCCAGGCGGATGACCCGCCTCTTCCGCGACCGGCTCGGCCACATCGACCCGGGCTTCGGGATCGAGGCCATGACCCTGGCCGCCCCCCTGGCCGAACGGCTCGGGGCCATCCAGACGGTCAGCTCGCTGGACAGCTCGGCCAAGGTCATCGACGTCAGCGGCCTGGTGGACGTCCTGACTAACCGCCTGGGCTCGGCCAAGGTGTACCGCCTCGCGCCGGTGGACAGCGACATCCCGGAGCGCTCGGTGCGGCGGGTCGCCCCGACCGCGCCGGCGACGGGGCGGACCTGGCCGGCGGACTGGCCGCGCCCGCCACGCCTCCTATCCCCGCCCGAGCGGGTGGACGCCACGGCCATGCTGCCCGACCAGCCGCCCGCGGCCTTCACCTGGCGCGGCCAGCGCCGGCGGGTGCGCGCCGCTGACGGCCCGGAGCGCGTCTTTGGGGAATGGTGGGTCCGTGAGGCGGAGACGGACGCCGTGCGCGACTACTACAGCGTGGAGGACGACGCCGGCGAGCGGTTCTGGCTGTTCCGCCGCGGCGACGGCGAGCGGGCCCAGACGGGCGATCTCACTTGGTTCCTACACGGGCTGTTCGCTTGAACCGCTCAGCGGCAACCCGCTCGGCGGCAACCCGCTCGGCGACGACCCGCTACGCCGAGCTGCAGGTCACCTCCTACTTCAGCTTCCTCCGCGGGGCCTCCAGCGCGGAGGACCTCTTCGCCCAGGCCGCGCTCTGCGGGATCGAGGCGCTGGCCATCTGCGACCGCTCGAGCCTGGCGGGGATCGTGCGGGCGCACGAGGCGGCCAAGGCGACCGGGGTGCGCGCCGTGGTCGGCTGCAGGCTGGACCTGACGGACGGGACCGCGCTTCTGGTCTACCCGACCGATCGCGCCGCCTATGGACGCCTCTGCCGGCTTCTGACCATCGGCAAGAGGCGGGCGGGCAAGGCCGCCTGCGAGCTCTCCTGGGAGGACCTGGAGCCCTGGTCGCAAGGGTTGCTGGCCATGCTGGTCCCCGATGGGGCGGACGAGGCCTGTGCGGTGGGGCTGCGCCGGCTGGCCGCCGTGTTCGGCGAGCGAAGCTACATGGCCCTGACGCTGCGCCGCCGCCCGCGCGACGCGCTGCGTCTGCACGCGTTGTCGAACCTGGCCGTCGCCGCGCGCGTGAGGAGCGTGGTGACCAACGACGTGCTCTTCGCCACGCCGGATCGCCGGCTCCTGCAGGACGTGGTGACCTGCATCCGCGAGCACACCACCATCGACGACGTGGGCTTCCGCCGGGAGCGCCACGCCGACCGTCACCTGAAGCGCGCCGAGGAGATGGCGCGCCTGTTCCACCGCCACCCCGAAGCCCTGGCCCGCACGGTCGAGCTGGCGGAGCGCTGTATCTTCAGCCTGGACGAGCTGAGCTACCGCTATCCTGAGGAGTCGCTCATCCCCGGCCTGACCGCACAGGAGGCGTTGGAGAAGCTGACCTGGGACGCCGCTGAGCGCGTCTACCCGGAAGGCGTGCCCGAGGCGGTGGCCGCCAAGCTCCGCCACGAGCTGCAGCTGATCGGGGCGATGGACTACGCGCCCTACTTCCTCACCGTGAACGCCATCGTGCAGTTCGCCCGGGGCAAGGGCATCCTCTGCCAGGGGCGGGGGTCGGCGGCCAACTCCGCCGTCTGCTTCGTGCTCGGCATCACCAGCATAGACCCAGAGCGTAACGACCTGCTGTTCGAGCGCTTCGTCTCCATGGAGCGGCGCGAGCCGCCCGACATCGACGTCGACTTCGAGGCCGGCCGCCGCGAGGAGGTGATCCAGTGGATCTACGACACCTACGGCCGGGACCGGGCGGCGATCTGCGCGACCGTGATGCGCTTCCGGCCCAAGGGCGCGGTGCGCGACGTCGGCAAGGTGCTCGGCCTGACCGAGGACGTCACCTCGGCCCTGGCGTCACAGGTCTGGGGCTGGAGCGAGGACGGGGTGGAGGAGGACCACGCGCAAGAGCTCAACCTGAACCTTGAGGACCGGCGGCTCCGCCTCACCCTGGACCTCGCCCGCGAGCTCCTCCTCACCCCTCGCCAGCTCGGCCAGCACCCGGGCGGGTTCGTGCTGACTCAGGACCGGCTGGACGAGTTCGTACCCATCGAGCCGGCGAGCATGGCCGACCGGCAGGTGATCGAGTGGGACAAGGACGACATCGACGCCCTGAAGTTCATGAAGGTGGACGTGCTGGGCTTAGGGATGCTCGGCTGCATGAGGATCGCCTTCGAGCTCCTCGCCCGGCACAAGGACACCCACTGCGACCTGGCCTCCATCCCGGCGGAGGACGCCCGCACCTACCGCATGATCCGCAAGGCCGACACGCTGGGCACCTTCCAGATCGAAAGCCGGGCGCAGATGGCCATGCTGCCCCGCATGGCGCCTCGGACCTTCTACGACCTGGTGATCCAGGTCGCCATCGTGCGACCCGGCCCGATCCAGGGCGACATGGTCCACCCCTACCTTCGCCGCCGCGCGGGGCTTGAGGCGGTGAGCTATCCCAAGCCCGAGCTGGAGGCGGTGCTGTCCAAGACGCTTGGCGTGCCGCTGTTCCAGGAGCAGGCCATGCGGCTGGCCATCGTCTGCGCCGGGTTCACGCCGGGCGAAGCCGACCAGCTCAGGCGGGCGATGGCGACGTTCAAGTTCACCGGCGGGGTCAGCCACTTCCGGGACAAGCTGATCGCCGGCATGGTCGCCAACGGCTATGAGCAGGCCTTCGCCGAGGCGACGTTCAAGCAGCTGGAGGGGTTCGGGTCCTACGGCTTTCCGGAGTCGCACGCCGCCAGCTTCGCGCTGATCTCCTACGCCAGCTCCTGGATGAAGTGCTGGCATCCCGACGTCTTCTGCGCCGCGCTCCTGAACGCCCAGCCGATGGGCTTCTACGCCCCCGCCCAGATCGTGCGGGACGCCCGTGAGCACGGCGTGGAGGTGCGGCCGCCGTGCGTGAACCGCTCGCGCTGGGACTCGACCCTGGAGCCCACGGGCCAGGAGGACCGGCTGGCCGTTCGGCTCGGCCTGCGCCTCGCCAAGGGCCTGCGGGAGGACGAGGCGGCCAAGATCATCGTGGCCCGGGCCGACCAGCCCTACGCTACCGTCGAAGAGCTGGCGCGGCGATCGGGCGCCTCCGTCTCGGCGCTGGAGCGCCTGGCCGACGCTGACGCCTTCCTGGACAGCCTCCGCCTGAACCGGCGGGATGCGCTCTGGGCCATCAAGCCGCTGCGCGACACCGCGCTGCCGCTGTTCGCGGCCGCCGACGCGCGTGAGGGCGGGCTCAAGCCTGAGGTGGTGGAGCCGGCCGTGCGGTTGCGGCCCATGACCGAGGGCGGCGAGGTTGTGGAGGACTACAGCCACCTCGGCCTGACGCTGCGCCGCCACCCCGTGCACTACCTCCGCGAGGACCTGCAGGCCCGGGGCTTGGTCACCTGCTCGGCGACCGATAGCCTGCGCGACGGCTGTCGCTGCCACGTCGCCGGCCTGGTGCTGGTGCGCCAGAAGCCCGGCTCCGCCAAGGGCGTCATGTTCATCACCATCGAGGACGAGACCGGGGTGGCCAACCTGGTGGTCTGGCCGAGCCTGTTCGAGACGCAGCGCCGGCTTATCCTGTCGGCCGGCATGATCTCGGTGCAAGGCCGCATCCAGCGTGAGGGCGGGACCACCCACGTCATCGCCCGTGAGCTTCACGACCTCTCGGCCGAGTTGCGGGGCGTGGGCGGCCGGGGTCAGGCCGTGCCGATCCCCCGCGGGCGGGGCGACGGCGCCACCCACCCGGCGGCTCCGGATGCTTGGGACGGGACGCCCAACAAGGTGCGCGACATCTATATACCCGACCTCAGGATCGGTTCGGGCATCAAGGTCCCGACGCGCGACTTTCGATAAAGAGGGTGCGGGAGCGTTCGGTGGCGTAGCCGAACAGCTCGCCGGTGACGCGGTCCACGAAGTAGCGCATCGGAGCCCAAGCCGTGCGCATCCAGGGCTCGCCCTCATTCGGGTCGGTGTCGGCGACTTCCACCACCCAGGCGCTCCGCCCTTCGACCTCTTCCGGGCGGACCGCCAGGGTGGCCCCGTCCCAGAGGAGCGGGCCGTTGGCGCTGGCGTAAGCGCGCGCCACCTCGATCGCCTCGGCCTCAGCGATGGTCATCCAGCGCCTCAGTAGGCCTTGCTCAGGACCGCTCCGCCCATGGTCACCGATCCGAGCAGGTCCGCCGGACCGTCCTCTTTCTCGCCCCGAGCCACAACCTGCAACGCGCCGTCGGGGAGCGGCCGCTGGAGCTGGCGGGCTTCATTCCAGGGCGCGCTCATCCAGGCCTCCAGCTCCTCCGGCTCGGTCAGGATCACCGGCATGGCCTTGGCATGGAAGCGGGCGACCTCGGCGTTCGCGTCCGTAGTCAGGAAGGCGAAGAGGTCGCACGTCACCTCGCCCTCCTTGACCTTACGCACGCTGGTGTGGGCGCGCGTCCAGAGGCCGGCGAAGAAGGCGAGAGGCCGCGTCGCATCGAGTGCGAACCAGACCGGCGCCAGGGAACCGCCGACTTGGTCGGGCTCGCAGAAGGAGGTGAAGGGCACCAGGCACCGGTTCTGCGGCGCGAGGTAGGGGGCCCAGTGCGCGCTCGCGACGTTGCGGATGTTGGTGGTTCCCTTGTCCGGCTCCATGCGGAGCAGCCGGTCGAAGTCGACGACCCCGCCCTTGGCCCGCAGCTTGTCCGCTCGCCGGGTGGCCGCCTCCAGGATGGCCCGCCTGGACGACGGCAGGCCCCAGCGCACCATCGCCAGCTCGCGCACGCCGTCGGCGGCCGTCCTCACGATCGGGGCGGGATAGTCCGGGAAGAGGCCGGGCGACAGCGGCAGGTTGCCCGTCGTGTCCCGCATGACGCCGGCCAGCTCACGGATGGCCTGCTGGCCCTTGGTCATGGAGAAGAGGTTGCACATCCGCTGACCCGCCCTGTCGTGATCATCCCAGCCCGGGGCCCCAGAGGTACGACCCCGGACGCGGGGGTGCAAAGCTCCGCCGCTGCTGGGGGCTGAAGCCTGGGCGTCCTGATCTCCGCTCGGCGCTCCTCCTACCCGCCTGGAGAGGAAGAGGGCTGCGGCTGTCGCCGTGACGGGTCAGGGTCGAGAGAGAGGCTCCCGGCCGCCCGTCGGAGCGCCTGCCATGGTCCCGTCTGTTCTCGCCCGTCCCGCCGCCGGGGCGAGCGGCTCCTCTTCCCCCGTCGCCGCCCCCTTCAAGGTCGACCTCTCGCGAGGCGAGCGCATCGGTCGCGTATCATCGGAGTGGTTCTCCCGCCCGGACGACGAGCGCTACCTGTCGCTCTCGGCCCTGCACAAGGCCGTGCTGGCGCGCAGCGAACGCGCCACCGCCCGCACGGTGGAGACCCGCGTCCTGCGGGTCGAGGCCAGCCGCGACGACGGCGAGCGCCTGGCGCTGGCCATCCCCGGCCGCTCCGAGCCCGTGACCCCGACCCACTGGAGCTTCGGCCAGATGTGCAGCCTGGTCGGCGCGCCGTCCAGCTACATGCGCCAGCTGCCCGCGCCGCTGGCCGGCATCAACCTCCAGCACGGCCTCCTGTCTCACCGCGCCGAGCTGGTGAAGACGCTGGAGACCGACGATGGACGGGTGGAGCTCCGCGCGGTCACCGGCCCCGACTACGGCCGCATCTGGGATCACGAGCTGGTCGCCGCGGTGATGCGCATCGCCGGCGACGGCGTGGGCGACACCCGCTGGAAGGTGCCGGGCCTGCTCGACTGGTCGACCATGACCCACAACCCCTTCGTGGAGGTGACGAAGGACACCACCACCCTTTACGCCTCCGACCGCGACGTCTTCCTCTTCCTGGTCGACGACACCCACCCGATCGAGGCGGGCCGCCTGCCTAACGGCGATCCCGACCTCTACTTCCGCGGCTTCTACTGCTGGAACTCGGAGGTGGGCTCCAAAACGCTGGGCATCGCCAGCTTCTACCTCCGTGCGGTCTGCATGAACCGCAACATCTGGGGCGCGGAGGGCTTGGAGGAGATCTCCATCCGCCACTCCAAGTTCGCCGGCCACCGCTTCGCCCACCAGGCCGCCCCGGCGCTGGAGCGCTTCGCCGACTCCTCCCCCGCCGCTTTCGTCGCCGGGGTGCGCGCCGCGCGCGACGCGATCGTGGCCCGCGGCGACGAGGAGCGGGAGACCTTCCTTCGCAAGCGCGGCTTCTCCAGGAGTGAGACCGAGACGGTCATCGCCACCGTGCTGGACGAGGAGGGCCGGCCGCCGGAGTCGGTGTTCGACTTCGTCCAGGGCATCACCGCGCTGGCGCGGGCCAAGCCGCACCAGGATGCGCGGCTGGAGCTGGAGGGCCGGGCGGCCAAGCTGATGGCCAGCGTGCACTGACATCCGCGGAGCCGCTTCGGCGGCTCTGCGGCTTCCCCAGCCTGCGGCTGTGCGGGTCTGCGTTTTTCAGGCTCCACGGTTCTGCGGTCCTCCGCTCCTTCGAGGGAGAGGGGGGCCGCAGGCTTCGTGACGGTTGACCAGGCTGGGAGAGAGGCTCCCGGCCGGACCGTCGCGGAGACTACCCCCGTGACCCAAGCTCATCCCAAGATCACCCTGTCGTCCTCGCGCGACATCCCCTTCAACAAGCTGGTGCTCTCCCAGGCCAACGTCCGGCGCATCAAGGCCGGCGTCGCCATCGAGGAGCTCGCCGAGGACATCGCCCGCCGCACCCTGCTGCAGAGCCTGACGGTCCGCCCCGTGGTGGACGCCGAGGGCCAGGAGACCGGTCTTTATGAGGTCCCGTCCGGCGGCCGCCGGTTCCGGGCGCTGGAGCGGCTGGTCAAGGCCAAGCGCTTGGCCCGCAATGCGCCGATCCCGTGTGTCATCCGAACCGAGGGGATCGCTGAGGAAGACAGCCTGGCGGAAAACGTCCAGCGCGCGCCCTTGCATCCGCTGGACCAGTTCCGCGCCTTCCTGACCCTTCGCGAGAAGGGCCAGTCCGAGGAGGAGATCGCCGCGACCTTCTTCGTCTCGGTCGCCGTGGTGCGCCAGCGCCTGCGGCTGGCCTCGGTCTCTCCGGCGCTGCTGGAGGTCTATGCGGAGGACGCCATGACGCTGGACCAGCTGATGGCCTTCACCGTCAACGGCGACCACCAGCGCCAGGAGCAGGTGTTCGAGCGGCTGAAGGTGGCCTACGACAAGCAGCCTCACGCCATCCGGCGCATGCTGACGGAGGGCGCGGTGCGCGCGTCGGACAAGCGGGCGCAGTTCATCGGCCTGGAGGCCTATGCCGAGGCCGGCGGGGTGGTGCTGAACGACCTCTTCCAGGGCGACGACGGTGGCTGGCTGCAGGACGTGGCGCTGGTCGACGCCATGGTGGCCGACAGGCTGAAGGCGGCCGCCGCCGTCCTTGAAGCCGAGGGCTGGAAGTGGACGGAGGTCGCGCCCGACTTCCCATACGGCCACACCTACGGCCTGCGCCAGCTCCGCGGCGAGACCGTGCCGCTGACGGTGGGGGAGGAGGCGACGCTCGCGGCGCTGACCGAGGAAGCCGAGGCCATCGAGGCGTCCTCGGCCGAGGCAGAGGAGCTGACGAAGGAGCAGGACCGGCGCATGGGCGAGATCGAGACGGCGGTGGATGCGCTGAACGATCGTCCGATCCGCTTCGACCCGGCCGACGTGGCGCTCGCGGGCGTGTTCGTCTCCATCGACCGCGGCGGCCACCTGCAGGTGGAGCGCGGGTTCGTGCGGCCGGAGGATGAACGGCCGGTGGAGCCCGAGCCGGAAGCCCCGGTCAGCGACGAGGGGACACCACCCTCGTCGGCGGCCGAGGAGGCCAGCCCGGCGACCCCGCCCGTCGGGACGGAGCCGGAGGAGGAGGACGGCATCCGGACCCTGCCGGACCGCCGGCTGACCGAGCTCACCGCGCACCGCACGCTCGGCCTGCGCCAAGCGCGGGGCGAGCGGCCCGACGTGGCCTTCCTCGCCGCTCTGCACGCCCTGGCGCTGCGGGTCTTCTACACCTACGGCTCCGACACCTGCCTGGAGCTGGAGGTGAAGAGCGCGCGCTTCAGCGGCCAGGCGCCGGGGCTGGAGGCCAGTGCGGTGGCGGACGCCATCGCCGCGCGTCACCAGGCCTGGGCCGCCGCCCTGCCGAAGGCGTCGGAAGAGCT
>CAXUCS010000002.1:36553-42324 GCA_964249365.1 uncultured Caulobacteraceae bacterium
GCGACAGCCGCGAGGCGCTCTTCGCCCACTGCGTGGCGCAGGGCGTCAACGCGGTGCACGAAAGCTGGAGCCGGCGTCCCCGCGCCCTGGCCCACGCCGACCGGCTGGCCGAGGCGGTCGACCTCGACATGGCGGCGGCGGGCTGGTCGCCCACGGTCGACAGTTATCTTGGCCGGGTGACCAAGGCCCGCATCCTGCTGGCGGTGGCCGAGGCGAAGGGGCAACGGGCCGCTGACCGCATCGAGCACTTGAAGAAGGGCGAGATGGCCGAGGCGGCGGCGGCGCTGCTGGCGGGGAGCGGCTGGCTGCCCGAGCCGCTGCGCACGCCGGGGCGGGAGACTGTGACGCAGATGATCGAAGGATCGGCGGTGGACGGCGGCGAACCGGCCATGGTCGAGGCGGAGGCCTCGGCCGAGGATGGGTGGGTCGCGGACAGCCCCCACGCGATCGCGGCCGAGTAGAGCCACCCACCCCTGTCCACCTGGGGCCCGTCGGCGACGACGGGCCCTTTCTCTTGGGGATCACCGCCATGGCCGACATGGCCTCAGAGCTGTCGCGCCGCCTCGCCCGCGACCCGGAGGCGGTCTGCCGCCACTACCTCTCCAGCGGCCGTCGCGAGGGCCGCTACTGGCTGGTCGGCGACGTGGAGAACACGCCGGGGAGGAGCCTCTATGTGCGCCTGCGCGGACCCGAAGCCGGCCGGGGCGCGGTGGGCAAGTGGACCGACGCCGCCACGGGAGAGCACGGCGACCTCCTCGACCTGATCGCCAGGAACTTGAGACTGGACAGCCTTCGCGACACCCTTGACGAGGCGCGCCGCTTCCTGGCGCTGCCGTCTGTCGACCGCGAGCACAGTCCGCCCCGCCCGACACCTGCGGGATCGCCGGAGGCGGCGCGCCGCCTGTTCGCCATAGCCAAGCCGATCCGGGGCACGCTCGCAGAGACGTACCTCCGCAGACGCGGCATCACGGACCTGCGGGAGTGCACCGCGCTCCGCTTCCACCCGCGCTGCTTCTACCGGCCCGATACGGACGACGCCCCCGACGTGCGGACCGCTTGGCCGGCCATGATCGCCGCCGTCACCGACGAGACCGGGGCCACCGTCGGCGCACACCGCACCTGGCTCGACCCGCGGTCCTGTGACAAGGCTCCGGTCGCCACGCCACGACGCGCCATGGGTCACCTGCTTGGACATGGCGTACGGCTGGGCCGAGTGGATGGCGTGCTCGCCGCTGGCGAGGGCGTCGAGACGATGTTGTCGCTGCGCATGGCCCTGCCCACCCTTCCGGCGATCGCCTGCCTATCGGCCAACCACCTCGCCGCGATCCAGCTGCCTCCGGGCCTGCAACGACTCTACATCGCGCGCGAGGACGATCCTGCGGGGCGCAAGGCGGCCTCGACCTTGTGGGACGTGGCGACGGCGGGCGGGGTCGAACCGCTGATGCTGGATGCGGCGTTGGGCGACCGGAACGAGGACCTGCGACGGCTCGGCCTGGAGGAGCTGCGGGCGGGGTTGCGGCGGCAGCTCGCACCGGAGGACGTGGCGCGCTTCGTGCCGGACCAACGGCGCCGGACGACCCTGCGAGCTTGATCTCGGGACCGGTGCAGGTACTCGCCTGCGCTGGAGAGCCACGCCTTCGGCCTTCCGAGAGGGGCGAAACGGACCGGAGCCGCCGCGGGCCGGCAACGGCTGCGGCCGGGTTTCTTCCCCGCCGGTGGCGAGCCACCGGCTCCTCGCGCACCAACAAACCCGGCCTCCGCCGTCCTCCGCTGAGCTGCGGCCGGTCGCGCTGGCGCGCGCCGGTGCAGGCCCGCGTCGTCCCCGCTCTTCGGCGCCCAGGAAGGCCGCGAGAGGCGCGGCTCCCACAGCGAGGAGAGACCCCCATGAGCATCCACCCCGACGAATTACACGGGGAGTCCCCCACCGCCTTCCTCCTCTCCGAGCTCCAGCTCCACGGCTACCGCCCCTTCGCCGACGAACCCGACCCCAGGCCGCTCCCCGAGGGCCCGCGCGTCGCAGGAGCCATCGCCGACATCTTCGACGCCCTGGTCTCCACCCTCGGCGACACCCGGCTGGAGCCCGACCTCGGCGACCTCCTCTGGTCCACGGTCAACCTGTTCCATCGCGCCGCCGAGCGCATCGTCCGAGAGCTCGACGACAACGAGCAGGCTCAGCAACGGAGCCAGCGCGAGCAGGACGGCTCGGAGGTTCGGTCGGTGGAGCTGGAGCGACTGCTGGCGGAAGGCGCGACCCTCATCGAACGGCGCGACGCCTTCGAGCTGATGCGCGACCAGGCCGGCGAGCACTACAATCGGGAACTCGGCCACGCCTGGCAGCCCCGCACCGGGTCACGGGTGAACCGCAAGGCGCTCACCGCGGCCCTGATCGACAGCCGCGACTTCCTCGCCGCCCGCAGGCGCTCCGAGACGGAGGTGATGGTGCCGACGGGACCAAAGGTCGCCTTCACCGGCGGGCTCGACTGCAACGACCACCGCGCGATCTGGGACGCGCTGGATCGGGTCCATGCCAAGCACGGCGGCATGGTGCTCCTGCATGGGGGATCGCCTAAGGGCGCCGAGCGCATCGCCGCCTGCTGGGCCGACGCCCGCCACGTCACGCAGGTGGCGTTCAAGCCCGACTGGAGCCGCCACGCCAAGGCTGCGCCGTTCAAGCGCAACGACCAGATGCTGGAGGTCATGCCGATCGGCGTGGTGGTGTTCCCGGGCTCGGGCATCTGCGACAACCTCGCCGACAAGGCGAGGAAGCTCGGCATCCCGCTGTTCGACTTCCGTAAGTCGGGCGCGTGAGCGCCCCCATCTTCCATCTCTAGATGATTAGTCCGGCGAGCCCGTCACGGCGATCCGGGCTGAACGCGCGTACTGCGCCAGCTCTGCATCGGAGGTGATCATCCGGCCGAGCAGCTCTTTCATGTCGACCCCGTCCGATCCGGACTGCAACGGACCCGGCGTCCGTTCGATGACCAGGGCCGCGATCGCCAACGCCTTCTTCACTAGGTGTGCATCCCGGTCCACCAAGTCCATTCTCGTCACCTGTCGTCAGGGCTCATTCTGGAGATCTGAGCCGCCCTCCGCTTTTCATAGCCGCTGGTCCTTGGTCCAGCCCAGGGCCTCCTCCGGTCAAGCCGCAAGGGCTCGGCATATCCATGCCGCCCTCCGGCTGCGCCGGAGGGTGACCGCGGCCCTGGGCCGGACCGTGCGGGCGCCTGTCGAGCGGGGGCGGTCCCCGCTCCAGCACAGGAGCCGGTCCGATGTCGCTTGCCACCGCCCAAGAGTTCGCCTGGAGCTTGGCCACCACCCTGATGGCCTGCATCACCCTCTTCCGGGCCGCTGACGGCTACGGCGTCCTGCCGACCGCGGAGTTCGACGGCCCCGCCGAGAGCGTCATCCACGAGTACGATCCGTACGGCTGAGCGGATCACCTGCAACGCGGCTTGCAGGGGACGCGTAGATCCGCACTCCCGCAAGACCGCGTCTACGGCTATACTGACGCCCGCGCCGTTGGGGGTGGCGGAGGCGCGACCGTTCACCCCTGCAACGGAGCTTCCGCCATGATCATCCTTGGCCTCGTCCTCAGCGTCGGCCTGCTCGCCTTCCTGTGCTGGATCCTGTTCCAGCTCGCCGTGTTCGCGCTGCCCTTCTTTGCAGGGCTGACGGTCGGCCTCAGCGTCATCCACGGCGGCGGCGGCCCGCTGGCCGCCCTCGGGCTAGGCTTGGTCGCAGGCGTTCTCACCCTAGTCGCCGGGCAGCTGGTGTTCACGCTTGTGCCGTCTGCGCTGGTCCGGATCGCGGTGGCGGTCGTGTTCGTGGCGCCCGCCGTCGTCGCTGGCTACCATGCCGCCCATGGGCTGATGGCCATCGGGACGTCGTCAGAGGCCTGGAGGGCCGCGGTGGGTGTCGTTGGTGCGGTGGGGGTGGGCGCGACCGCCCTGACCCGCCTGGTTCTGCGGGTTGCGCCTCCGAGGCCGTCGCCGCTGGCCGCCGCCTGAGGTCACGCGTAGGCCGTTCCGCCGATCTGCACGCCAGGGCCGCCCCGCAGTGCGACGCCTTGGAGGTCCCGGTTGACCCGGTGAGAAGGGTCGCCAGCGTCATCTTGGACCCTGGCTGTCGCCGCACGCGGGCAACGCCGCCTCTGTGATGGCTGAGGTCTGGCCGAGGGACGGCTTCGCCTCGACCGCCTGAGCCGCAACTGCGGCCCGACGGCTTTCTTCCCCGGCGGGCGGGCCCGCCTCCTCGCGGGACCAAGAAAGCCGTCCGGCCGCCGTCCTCCGCTGCGCTTCGGCCCGTGCGGTGCGGCGTCGGTCGCCCCCGGCCTTCGACAAGCCATCGAGGCCGCGGTTGGCGCGGTGCTCGAGACAGCAAGGAGTTCAGACCATGGCGACCATCGCCACCTTCAAGAAGAGCACCAGCGGCGAGTACACCGGCGAGATCGTGACCCTCAGCGTGCAGGCCAAAAACGTCCGCATCGTCCCGGAGGCCAACCGGTCCAACGACAACGCCCCCTCCCATCGGCTCTTCGTGGGCAAGGCGGAGATCGGCGCCGCCTGGACCAAGCGCACCAACGAGGGGCGCGACTACCTGGGCCTCAAGCTCGACGACCCGAGCTTCACCGCCCCCATCTACGCCAATCTCTTCGACGACGAAGGCGGCGCCACCTACTCGCTCATCTGGTCGCGGCCGAACGGCAAGCGCAGCACCGACTAAGCGCGAGACACCCCGCCCGGGCGACCGGGCGGGGACTTCTCCTCCGCCTGAGCGAGGACGAGCGACGAGGGTGGAGTAAGACCGCCCGCTGCGGAGCGCGGCCGACCTTAGGCGGCTTACGCGTCTGTGCCGCCTAACCCAGCGTCGCAAGCATTCAGAGGGACGACAATCGCTGCGGCGACTATTATAGTCGTTTTCATGGCGCGTGCGCGGCTCGCGTCGGAGGTGATCTTCGATGATCACCTCCCGCCAAGTGCGGGCCGCGCGTGCGCTCTTGAACTGGACGCAGGAGACGCTCGCTGACAAGGCCTTGGTCGCGCTGACCGCCCTCAAACGCCTGGAGTCCGAGAGCCGGCTCCCTGTGCGCGAGGACACCCGTGATCAGGTACAGCGAGCGCTGGAGGTGAACGGCATTGTCTTCATCGACTCTCAGAAAGGCCGAGGCGTGCTTCTATTGGACACGTCCCGGGCCGACTGATCCGGTGCTCACCACCCTTGGCGGAGGCGCGCGCCCTCGCAGGCAGAGCAGGACTGCACAAGCGAGCTATGAGGGACGGTGCGCATGACCGACGCCATCCTGCAGGACGCGCCACCCGCATCCGATCACATCACCGACTACGACCGGCGACATCTCGTGATCTACCTGCGCCTGCTGGACGCCGCAGCCGAGAACGCCGACTGGCGCGAGGTTGCTAAGATCGTGCTTGGGCTCGATCCGTCGGCCGACCCTGACGGTTGCCGTCGCATCCACGCCGCCCACCTGGAGCGCGCTCGCTGGATGACGCATACCGGCTACAAGGACCTGCTGACCGGTCGCGACATCCACTAAGGTTGCAGCGTTGCTTTAGCAGCAATGCGCATTGCAATCCCCCGACCTATGCTGGGCAACTCAGGCGTGTAGATTGAGCTTGGCGATGCGCCCTGGACTCGGCTTGCACGCCCCTCGTTGAGGAGCCCGGCATGTCCCCGGTGGTCGGCGACTGGCGGAACGGCCCCGCCTACGACTACTTCGACGACCAGCCCCAGGTAGAGGACTACCCCTACACCTA
>CAXUCS010000003.1:0-38797 GCA_964249365.1 uncultured Caulobacteraceae bacterium
TGAAGCCCGCTATGGCCATCGCGGGGATGAGGTAAAGTTGCGAGCTGCAGTAGATGAGCGCGTCCCGGTCGGGCGTCGAGCCGAACTGGCCCAGGATGCGGCCCACGTGACCGCCCGGCTCGCGGATGAACTCGACCTGACTCTCCTGAGGCGTGATCTTCTCGATATCGCCTGAGGCCAGCCGCCAAGCGCCGCTGAGCGTCCCGAGCGGGACGAAATTCTGCAGCCACGCCTCTTCCTTCGGCGTGGGTCGCAGGCGAAAGCCGGTCCTGACCTCGACATGGCAGGCCGTGATCAACCGCGGCTCGCGGCCGTGCGCTGCGTTATGCAGCCGCGGGCCCTGCATCTCCGGCGGCCAGCCGATCAGCCGTATGCAGGCGGGCCCTGACTGCCACGCGCAGGTCAGGGTGTTCGGCTTGATCTCGATCTCGGCCGGCCCGAGAAACGTCGCCAGGTGCTTGGCCGTCGCCTCGACGTTGGCGCGAACATCGCCCGGCACATACGCCGCGCTGGAGAATCGTCCGGCAGGCAGGTTCGGGGCGAAGCCGTCGAAGGTCGACATCGACATGGGCCACATCAGGTTAGGCGCAAGCCGGCCAGGGACTTCGACGCTATCCTGCTGATAGGCTGCGTTCCGGGTCACTCCGTACCTGCGCATCAAGGTCGCGCGGGTCTCCCGCCAGGGCAGGCCGATGGCGTCCAGCAGCTCGAGCACGGGTGCGCCCTCGCGAGGTCCGGACACCCCGCTCGGGTTCGACGGCTCGTCGGCGGCCGAGCGTCGAGCGAAGAGACGCCCCAGCACGTTCAGTCGCCCCCTCCTGGCGACCGCGCGCGTTCGCCGACAGGAAGAGGCTGCCGGGTCGGTCCCCGCGGTTCTCTCGTCGGCGTGTAGCGTGTTCCGTTCCAGACATAGGTGCGGCCGCCCCGCGCGCCGGTCTTCGCCAGCACAAGGTCGTAGACGCCGCCTGTCATGTGGGAGGTGAACCGTACGGTGTGGCGGGTGGCCGTCTCCCGCGGGCGCGAACCGGTCTTGTCGGTGACCGAGTCCGCCGTCCCGGCCGAGAAGATCGGGACCAGCACGGCGCCGAGCCGCCGATAGAGGACCAGCGACGACGCCTCGGCCGTGGTCGAGGTGGTGGTCAGCGTCTCCGAGACATCGACCCCGATCGCAACCTCATGGGGCGAGATGCGGAACACCGCGCGATCAATCCCGACGTCAGGGACGGACGGCGTGATCGTGCGGCTGGGCTCGGGAGGGTCCGCGTCACGGTCGGAGGCGACGAGCTCAAAGTGATCACCCTGGCGTGTGACGAGGCCTACGCGCAATGCCCCGAGGGTTTCGGCGGAGTCGTTACCGGCCGTATCCTCCAACGCGGCGACGGCGAGCAGGCCCGGCGGCCCTCCGGGCCAAGGCGCCAGCGCGACGGGCGCCGCGTCCGTCGCATCCACGTCCGCCCCAGCCAGCGCCGTGAACGCCGCCGCCTTCTCCTTGTCGCCTTGTGCGTGCACGGCCCCTGGGGCTAGGAGCAGCAGAACCGTGGCCGCCAGGGCGGTCGACGCACCTGCAAGCCGCAAGCCTCGACCGGAGGTCGCCCACCATGTGTGTGGCCTACCCAGGTGGCCGCCTCTGTCACGGCGGAGGGCGAAGGATGTCAGCCGCATGCAGGCCAGCTTAGCTCGGCTTTCCGGCTGCGCCACCCGCTGAGCGCGAGGCGGCTGCGGACGTGCAGGCGCCGGCGTACCCCTCCGGCATGGGGTGCGGGTCATGGGGATGCTTGCAGGTCTGCGCGCGGCGGCCTCGACCCCGGACGGCTCTGCTCTCGCCCAGCAGCCGGTCACGTCCGAAGCCGGCGCAGTCAGCGGCCGGTCGCCTCGTATTGTTCGACGAACGCTGCGAAGCTCGAGGCACCTCGATCAAGTGCAAGTCCATGATCGTTGCCCTTAGCATGGATGCGGGCCCGAACCGCAAAGCGGCATTGGAGGAAGAAGTTCTCCAAGGAGCACGCCATGACACAACGCGACTTATTCCGTCCTACTCCACGGCCCTGGAACCGCGGTCGGATCATCGGGCCCAAACCGCCGTTCAAAGCCAAGCACGTCTGAGCTATACGCCAGCAGCTGAAAGTCGCCGGGCGCGTGCGGGACCTCGCCCTTTTCGACTGCGGGATCGACGCCAAGCTGCGGGGCTGTGACCTCGTCAAGCTCAGGGTCAGCGACGTCGTCGCACCGGGCGGCGCTTTGCGAGCACGTGCGACGGGTGATCCAGCAGAAGACGGGCAGGCCTGTGCCGTTCGAGATCACCGACACGACGCGTGACGCGCTCTCGGCTTGGCTAAAGCTGCGCGGACCGCGACAGGACGACTGGCTTTTCCCAAGCCGCACTTGCGCGGGCGAGCACATGAGCACGCGCCATCACGCCCGACTCGTGCAGGAGTGGCTCGCACTGATCGACCTCGAGCCGAAGGCCTACGGCACCCACAGCCTGCGCCGGACCAAGGTCGCCATGCTCTACAAGAAGACGGGCAACCTGCGCGCCTGCCAACTTCTGCTCGGGTCATCGCAAGCTGGAGAGCGCCGTGCGCTATCTCGGCATCGAGGTCGATGACGCGCTCGCTATGTCCGAACAGGTCGACCTCTGACCGTTAGGCCCGCAGCCCAAGAGCTGCGGGCTATCTTCTGACAGTCAAAACCGCAGGCCGTCGTCGTGGGCGCAACCGAGGGAGTGAGCCTCAAACTCGTCTTGAAGCTGCACCATAAGCACGAGCGGAAGGACCAGCAGCCGTCAGGGAAGAACGCCAGTGACCCCAAAAGCCCGGCGCCCGGGCGATCTCCACGGCACATCGCAGATGCAACGGTAAGCCGGATCCTTCACGGTAACGGAGAGCCGCTACGCGCCCGGAGTCACGATCGCTCGTCACGACCATGAGTTGGCGAGCCTGAACGTCGTTTTCACGGGCCGGTACGATGAGGGGTTCGGTCGTCATCGGCGAAGGGGCGATCCTGGAGTGGTGATCATCCATCCAGAAGGGGAACACCATGACGAGGTCCATGATCCCGTCGTCGTCACTGTACTCACGATGGAGATCGACAGCGGCTTCCTGCAGACGCTGCGGCCCACCACCCGCATGTTCGATGAACCATGGCATCGGATCGACTTCAGCTTCGTCACGGCCGCCTATCGCTTGCGATCTACTCTGACGCACGCCAACCAGCTATCCCCTCTCGTCATCGAGAGCACGATCCTTGACATGGTCGCCCGGCTCGACGTCGTGGCCTGCCTCCATTGGGTGATCCGGTTGGAATGTTAGTGCAGGGTTGGTGTGGGCGCCACGTCTGAGTTGGCCGGGGGCGCGCCCTCCAGAGCTGGCGCACCCGGCCACAGCGCGACCTTTACGCTCCTGGGCAGGACCGCCTCCGGTGCGGGCGGGACATAGCCCAGGGAGCTATGCGGGCGCACGGTGTTGAAGTGCTGCCGCCAGCTCTCGATCAGGACCTCGGCTTCACGTAGGCTGGAGAAGACCTCGAGGTTGAGCAGCTCGTCGCGGAGCTTGCTATTAAGGCTTTCGCAGAAGCCGTTCTCCCAAGGACTACCCGGCTCAATGTAGGCGGTTTGGGTACCGACGTCAGAAATCCACTTTCGCAATGTCAGGGCGATGAACTCTGGACCGTTGTCTGAACGTATATAGTTAGGCTTGCCTCTGACGATCATGACGTCGGCCAGTGTCTCCAGGACGTCGGTGGAGTTGAGCTTTCGCTTGATCCGTATGGCCAGAGCCTCGCGGGTGAACTCGTCGATCAGGCACAGCATCCTGAACTTCTTTCCTTCGTGGGTCCGACCTTCGACGAAGTCGTAAGACCACACGTGATTGGGCCAGCTCGCGCGCAGGCGCACGCACGAGCCGTCATTGAGCCAGAGATGGCCTCGCTTTGCTTGTTTCTGTGGGACGTTCAGCCCCTCTCGTCGCCAGATGCGCTGCACCCGCTCAGGCCGTTCACCGCCCAGCCTGCACTGCGCAGGAGGGCGGTGAACCGCCGATAGCCGTAACGGCCATAGGTCTTGGCCAGCTCGATGATGTCGGCGGTCAACGCTGCCTCATCATCACGGGTGCGGGGCTTCTTGCGCTGAGTAGAGCGGTGCTGACCCAGGACCTGGCAGGCCCGACGTTCGGAAACGTCGTGCTCCTCCTGCAGGTCCGCCCGGCGATTGCCCGCGCACTGGAGACTGCAGGTGATCGTATGCACGGCGAAGCGGGCCTTGAGATCCGCCAAGCTGAATTGGAGCTGCTTCTTCAGATTTCCGCCGACCCGCAGTCGATACGAGCCTTCGTTCAACTGCTGCACCTCGCCGTGAGTACGAACGTACAGGTCGTGCTGGTGTGTGATGAAGGCGTTCGCCAGCGTCGCCAAAGGCGGCTTGGTGTTCAGCGGCTGGTCGGAATGGACGATCTGGTTGGACTGAGGGTGCGCGATTGACGACATGCCAGATCAACGCATGCGACGATGTCTGGAGCCGCCGGAACGTCGCGTCTCGGGCAGCAAGCTTTCGGCTGCTTTGAGCGCTCCTCACCATTGCAGGTGGGCTCGGCGAGCGGGTCGGCGCTGGATCACGCCGCAAAGGCCGAGTTGCTCGCCTCCATGCGGGCGTAGCGGCGGGGCGGGCAGCCCATCACCCGCTTGAACGCCGTGTTGAAGGCGTTCTCGGACGCGTAGCCGAGGGACCGGGCGGCTTCGGCAAGGGAATAGCGCCCCTCCGCGAGGCGCTCGGCCGCCAGCATCATGCGCCAGCGCGTGAGATAGGCGATGGGCGTCTCGCCGACCCGCTCCCGGAACCGTTGCGCGAAGACCGACCGCGACACGCCCGCCTTGCTCGCCAACTCGCCCAAGGTCCAGCGGTGGGCCGGATCGGCGTGGATGGCGCTCAGCGCCGCGCCGACCTGTGGATCGGCCAGCGCGTAGAACCAGCCGACCTGTCCGCCCGTCCCTTGCGCGAGGTGGAGCCGCAGCACCTGCAGCAGCATCAGGTGGGCCAGGTGGTGCGCGACGAGGGACAGGCCGGGCCGCTCCTCGCGCACCTCCGCCATCATCCGCTCCATGGACCAGCGTAGGGCCGCTTGGTCCTCCGCCGCCCGGAACTGCACCACCGGCGCGAGCGTCCCGAGCAGGGCCTGCGCCTTGCGCGCGTCCACCTCGAAGCGCGCGCCTACGAGCAGGGCGTCGCCCCCGCCGCCGTACAAGACCGTTGCGCCGTGTCGGGCGCTCGCCAGCACTTCGCCCGCCGCCGCCGGGGGCAGGTCCAGGTCGCTGGCCAGGGTGAAGGAGCGGCCGTTCGGCAGCATGAAGCCGTCGTGCTCCGCCAGCCGCACCGGATCGGCTACCCCGTCCACCTGCAGCCAGCAGGACCCGCGCATCACCGCATAGCACTTGATCAGCCCGGGGCGGCCGGTGAACCGCATCGCCCAGCGCCCCCCCACGTCCAGGCCGGCGGTGAGGTAGCTCCGGGGCTTGAGCAGCGCGAGGACGTCGGAAAGCGGGTCCATGGTCAGGGTCAGGACGATCGCGAAGAAACGAGGGACGATCGTGGATAGGCCGTACGGGTTGGGCTGTCTATCTCGTCCTCTCCAACGCCGGAAAGGTCCAGTCATGATCGTCGTCACCACGCCTACCGGCAACATCGGCCGGTCTGTCGTTCAGCATTTGCTCGAGGCTGGCGAGACGATCCGCGTGGTGCGCGCGACCGGGCCAAGCTGTCGCCAGCCGTTCGCGACCACGTCGAGGTCGTGGAAGGCTCGCACGGGGATGCGGCGGTGCTGGAGCGGGCCTTCAAGGGCGCCGAGGCGGTGTTCTGGCTCTGCCCGCCCACTCCGTCCGCGACGCCCGAGGCGCAGACGGTGAAGTTCACGGGCCCGGCGGTCGAGGCGATCCGACGCTGCGAGGTCCCGCGCATCGTCGCGGCGACCACGCTCGGACGCGGCACGGCGTGGCAGGACCGCGCCGGCATGGCGAGCGCCTCGATCCGCATGGTCGACCGGCTGCGCGAGACGGGCGCGGCGGTCCGCGGCCTGGCCTTGCCGGCGTTCATGGACAACGCCCTGAAGCAGGTCGCGACGATCAGGGACGGCGTGATGACGGGCGCCATCGGCCCGGACAGGAAGCTTCCGCACACCGCCACGCGCGACGTGGGCGCGGCGGCGGCCAGACTGCTCTGCGACCGGACCTGGCAGGGGCAGGAGGACGTGGCGGTGCTCGGGCCCGAAGAGCTGTCCTACAGCAACCTCGCCGCCATCGTGTCGGACGTCCTCGGCCGGGAGGTCCGCTACCAGCCCGTCCCGTTCGAGGAGCTGGAGGCCCGGTTGCGCGAGCGCGGCATGAACCCGGCCTTCGCGCAGGCCTATGTCGAGATGCTGCGGGCCAAGGACGAGGGCATGGACAACATAGCGCCGCGCGCCTCGGCCCTCATCGGCCCCACCAGCTTTCGCCTGTGGGCGCAGGATGAGCTTGCACCGGTTGTACACGGCTGAAAGCGCAGGGCCACGCTCATAGAAGTAAAGGCTGAACTGCTACGCAGCGCCTGGGGTCTGTTTTGGAACTCGCCATTGCGTCATGTCCCCTGTGTGGCGTGCCGGTGATGTCCGCTTCACCCCAACTCGCGTCATCTCGGCCGCCATCAGGGCCGCCGATGACGCCTTCCTCGATGTCGCGAAGCTGGAGCAAGCGGCATGTCGGCCTCGGGCGCGTCTACCCCAGCGGTGGCGACAATGATGCGGTGCGGCTATGGGCCATCCATGGACCTGCGCGCCGCCTTGCACAGCCGTCGCACCAGCGACATGGGGCTGAGCGTCGTCCTCGGCCTGCAGGTCCTGACCCTCTTCGTCGCCGCCCCGCTAGAGGCTACGGGCAAGCTGCCGCTCGAAGTGGTGGAGGTGCTCAGGCTCGGGCTCGCTGCCGCCGTGCTCGTCACCCGCGCGGCGCCTAGTGCGCTGGCGGTGACCCTGACCTTCCTGGCCTCCGCCGGACTGGCCCTCGTGGCGCGCTCCGGCATGGACGCGCCGGCTGTGACGCTGGAGCGGATCGCGGCAGGGGGCGCCTTCGATCTCGCCATCCTGGCCGTGACCGCGCGCTCCGTCTTCGGCGGCGGGGCGGTGAACGTCCACAAGATTCTGGGCGCGGTGATCGTCTACCTTTCGGTGGGCCTGGTCTTCGCCTCCGCCTACCGGGCGTGCGCGCTCCTGCTGCACCCCTCCTTCTCCGGCCTTCCCGCGCGGGGCGGGCGGGCGCTGAGCCAGCTCCTCTACTTCAGCCTCAGCACCCTCACGACCACCGGCTTCGGCGATATCACACCCGTGCACCCGTTCGTGCGGAGCCTGGCCAACCTGGAAGCCATCATCGGCCAGCTCTACCCCGCCACCTTGCTCGCCCGCCTGGTCACGCTGCACGCCGCGGGCGGCTCGGAGCGTAGCGGCTGAGCCCTGCGATCGGGCGTTACGGCCGCCCGTCCGGACTAGACCCGCGGGCCGGCTGCGCCATCCCGGCTCTGCTGGTGAACTCCGTGGCGTAGAGGCCCAAGGCGAGCAGGCAGAAGGTAGCCACCAGGGCGTCGGCTGCGGGCCACCCGCCGAGCGCGTAGAGCGCCGCTCCTGCCGCGGAGCCGACAGCGCCGCCGAGGAACAGGAGTGCGATGTAGAGGCCGTTGAGGCGGCTGAGCGCCTCCCGGGCATGGCTGTAGATCGCCCGCTGCCCGACCACTTGGCTGGTCTGCACCCCGAGATCCAGGAGGAGCGCCGCCAGCACGAGCAACCACAGTCGGCCGGCGCCTCCGGCCAGCGCCGACAGGATGGCGCAAAGGGCGACCGCCGCAAAGGCCAACCCCGTGACGGGACGTGTCAGACCCCGGTCGGCCAAGCGCCCGGCCAATGGGGCGATCAGCGCTCCGGAGGCCCCAGCCAGGGCGAAGGCGGCGATGACGGTCTGGCCGTAGCGATAGGCCGGCCCCGCGAGCAGGAGCGGCGCCGTGGTCCAGAAGGCGCTGAACGCCCCGAACATGCAGGCCTGGTAGGCGGCCCGGCGCTGCAGCACGGGCGTGTTCCGCAGCAGCCCCGCCATCGAACGTAGAAGTTGGCCGTAGGTGTGGTCCGCCTCCGGACGGCGGCGGGGCAGCCGGCGATGGAGCACGCCCGCCAGGACCAGCATGGCCGCCGCGGCCGCCGCGAACACCGCGCGCCCCCCAAGGGCGACGTCGATCAGGCTGGCCGCCGGCCGGGAGAGAAGGATGCCGGCCAGCAGGCCGCTCATCACCTCGCCCACCACCCTTCCGCGCTCCGCTGGCGGCGCGAGATGGGCGGCCACCGGCACCAGCATCTGGGCCGCCACCGAGCCCAGCCCCACAAGGAGCGATGCAAGGAGGAAGACGGGAGCGTCGGGGGCCAGGGCCGCCAGGACGAGAGCCGCCGCGCCGCCCAGCACGGTTAGGACGATCAAGCGCCGGTTCTCCATCAGGTCTCCGAGCGGCACGACCAGGATCAGGCCCGCGACATAGCCGAGCTGGGCGAGGGTTACGGTAAGGCCGACGGCGGCCCGGCCGAGCCCGAGGCTCCGCCCGATGGGGCCGGCGAGAGGCTGGGCGTAGTAGAGGCCGGCCACCGACAGCCCGCAGGCGACGGCCATCAGAGCGATGAGGCCTCTTGGAACGTTCGGCTCTGCGTGTTCGGACATGGTCGGCAACGCGCCTGTAGTCCGGGTGTTGCTAGCCGGTTCAGAGCTCCGGCAGGGACTTCTGGAGCCGCCAAGTCCCGAGCCGAACAGCGACCTATCGCGCCTCGACTGAAGAGGGCGGCAACGGCGTCGCCACCTCGGGTACAACTACAAGCCGCCGCCCCATCACTGCCGGAACGCAGACAGGTGGTGCAGCCTCAGCCACACCGGGCCTCCGCGATCTGGAAAGCGTCGCCGCATCCGGGCTGGTCGCTAAGGGCTGACAGGTCCGCCCGCGTCTGCGCGATGCGGTAGCCGCAGGGCATGAGGACGATTATGTCGGGAACGGCGGCCGCCAGAGCCTCCCACTTCAGCCAGGGCGAATGCTCGCCCGCGGTGGCGAACAGAGCCTCCCCGCCCGCGGCCTCCACCATCTCGGGGGCCCAGTTTCCGGCCGCCATCGGCGGGTCGATCCACTCGATGCAGGCCACGCGCGGACGCCAGCCCAGGCCCGCGCCCCGGGCGCGCAGGGTTTCGAACCGGCGCTGCAGCTCTTCAACGGCGGCCTCCGCCGCGTTCCGGGAGCCAATGGCCTAGCCCACCCGGCGCAGGGTGCCCCAGACCTCGTCCAGCGTCTCGGGCCCCAGGGACAGCAGCGTCGGCGGGGCGCCCACCCAGCTGGCGAGCGAGGCGTCCAGGTCGGCCGGCGTCACTGCGCAGACCGCGCACTGCGTCTGGGTGACGATGACGTCCGGCTTCAGGGCGCGAAGGCGCTCCGCATGAACCTCGTAGACGGAGAGGCCCTGCCGCACGATCTCCTGCACTCGGTTCTCCACCTGGCGGAACGTCAGGCCACGCTCCAGCTTGGTGGCCGTGCAGACCGGAAGCGCCTCCACGAAGGGGGGAAAGTCACACTCGTGCGATCGCCCCACCAGCGCCTCGCCACGGCCGGCGGCGACCACCAGCTCTGTAGCGCTGGGGAGGAGCGAGACGACGCGGGGCGCGGCTCCAGGCATGGAAACCCCGGCTCCGGGCATGGCGCTCAGACCTCGTCCCACGGCGGCGGGAGCCGTCCCGCCTTGAATAGCACGGCCGGGTTCTCGTCGTAGTCGCCCATCTCCGTATCCGCCGAGACGCTGTAGGCGATCACGCCCTCGCCGCCGAGCTGAAGAAGAACGGCTTCTACGAGCGCTTCCCGCCCGCGGGCGTCGAGGTGGTGAGCTGGTACGTGATGATGGGTCTTGGGCAGGTCGTGACCTTGCGCTTCCCGGCGGAGCGGCTGCGCGACGTCAACAGCGCCGTCGAGCAGACGGCCTGGGGCGGCTACCGCACCGAGTTCTACCCCACCTACGACGATCGCCAGTTGGCGGAGGAGGCGAAGGCGAAGGCCAAGGCCAAGGCAGGAGCTATCCCGTAGGAGCGCTGGCCGCCCTTGCGATCAACTAGGTGGGCGCTGTGCGTCACTCGTGCGCGCCACGGCTGATCCGATACGGCCCTCTCCGCTCCTTAAGCTTCGTTCCTTTCCAGCTCAACTGCACTTGTCCTTCCGCCAACAGGGCGTCAACTGCGGCGTGGACCTGGGGCATCGCAACGCGCCAATCCCCGGGCTTTTCATCGGCTGACGTCGTGGCCAGGAGGCGAGCCACTTCGCTCGGACAGACCGTGGCCTCCGGCGCGCGGGCGGCGAGGAGCGTCAGCGTAGCATGGTGTGCATCGAAGGCTGTCAGGTCTGCGTCTTCCCCGCTGATGACGGGTGCGGCGACGCGCGCTTGGTGCGGCCGAGCCTGTCTCATCGTTCTACGGCGCGCCGGTGGAAGACCGGCCATCGACTGGCCTCAGGGGTTCATGATGGCCACCGGCATTTAAACCGGACCGTCCGTGCTCCCCTATATCGGCACACACGTGACCCGTCTCGCATTGTGAGACACTGAAGATGAATGGTTTACAGTCGTGCCTCCTAACCTGAACGGGGTCAACTTCGAAAGCCGGTACACAGTAGGCCTTTCCATCGGCACCCTCCAGTACAGGTCGATGCCGCCGATCGCGCGCTGCGACCTGCTCAGCTTCAGCGAAGCCTTATGCAGCTCCGTCGGCGATGTCAGATTGCCCCGACCTCGAGGGCTCGTCCCACCATGCCGGCCAGCGACCTGCAGACCGATACCGCTGATCGCGACGGCCGGCCCAAAGTCCTGACCTTCGCCCCTGCCGGTTCAGCGGCGTCCCGACCTGAGCTGATCCAGATCGTCAGGCTGCTGGCCCGTCAGGCCGCTCGGAAGTATCACGAGAGCCAGCGTAACGGGGCGCCCGGCCCCGCATGATGATCTCCAAGGACCTGCTCGGCTGCGGGACGGCTCGCACCAAAGACACCTGCGCCAACCGGCTCAACATCCGCCGCGACGCTCTGGAAGCGTCGGTGCTGGACGGCCTACGCCACCACTTGATGGAGCCGGCGCTGTTCCGCGAGTTCTGCGAGGAGTCCACTCGCGAGGTGAACCGCTTGCGCATTTCGGAGACGGCGTCGATCACAGCGGCGCAGTCGGAGTTCGTGCGTGTGAAGCGCGATATCGACCGCACTATCCAGGCGATCCTGGACGGGGTGCCGGGATCCACGGTGAAGGACAAGATGGGCCGCCTTGAGGCCGCAAGGAGGAGCTGACCGATCAGCTCGCCCGGGCGGAGCGTCTTTCTCCGCTGCTGCACTCCATCCTCGCCCAGGTCTACCGTGAGCGGATCAGCACGCTGGGCGAGGCGCTCGGCCGGGCGGACACCCGGTCCGAAGCGGCGGAGGCGACCCGCTCGCTGGTGAGCGGCATCGAGCTGGCGCCAGAGGACGGCCGGCTCGCGATCGTGCTGCGCGGCGACTTGGCGGCGATGCTGTTGTTCGCGGACGGCCGGAAGCCCGGCGCTCCACCTTTGGAGGCCGGGCTTTTGGGTGCGGTGGTACCGCAAGAATCATTGGGTGCGGGGACGCGCAACCAACGATTCTTGCGCTTGGCGGAGTTCCGGCAAAAAGCTGCATAGGCGGCTTTTGGACCGCGGTGCCCGACGGAGCGAAGTTGCCGGTTAAAGGCCAGCGCTCGTCCACACAGGACGGCCGTGTCCAAAGCAAGCTAGACTTCGAGTTGAGGGCCGGCAATCCAGGACCCAGACTGGCCGCCCGATCGCCGAAGCGCTAACCTTCGTGCTCGAACTATGCAGCTTCGGAATAGAACGCTTCCCCAAATGCATTGGACTTGGGTGCACCGAGCGCCCTTCTAAGGCGTCAGCGGCAAACAGCCGACGTTACATGCAGCTCTGACCCAGGCAAAAAACCTGGGCAGGTAAGCCAAAGAAAAACTAGAATGCCAGGCGGGGAGCGAAATGCTGAAGTTAAAGTTGGCGCTACTAAGCAGTGTAGTCATCGTGACATCCCAATCGAATATTTGCTTCGCGCAGGACGTCGTACAGGCTCCAGGTGCCAACACTACCCCGGCTTCGACCTCGCCACCCTCCGCGAGCGTGCCTGAGGTCATCGTCACGGCCCAGAAGCGTAGCGAGAACATCAACAAGGTGGGTCTGTCAGTCCAGGCTCTCAGCGGCGACCAGCTAATCCAGCTTGGCGCCAAAGACACCGCCCAGCTTTCGAAAGCTATATCAGGCTTCAATTTCACGCAGACTGAAAATGGAACGCCGATCTACACGATCCGAGGCGTAGGCTTCCAGGACCTGTCGCTAGCTTCCAATCCCACGGTGAGCGTCTACCGGGACGAGATACCGCTTCCGTACGCCATCGAGTCTGCTGGCGCGAGCCTTGATTTGCAGCGGGTCGAAGTTCTGAAAGGGCCTCAAGGCACCCTTTTCGGAGAGAACGCGACGGGAGGCGCCATCAACTACATCGTCAACAAGCCAACGGATCATTTCGTCGCTGGCTTGGACGCAAGCTATAGTCGCTTCAACAGGCTGGACGTTGAGGGCTACCTTGGTGGTCCGATTACCGACACCCTCGACTATCGGGCCGCCGTGCGCGTGGTGAATAGCGACGACTGGCAGGTCAGCAACTACAACGGTGCGACCTCCGGCGCGGCACGCTTCTACGACGGACGTGTCAGCCTCCTGTGGAAGCCGACCTCAAGGCTGAAGGCTCTGTTCACCGTCGAGGGCTGGATCGACAACACCGATGACCAGCAGGCGCAGCTGTTCGGCTTCAACTATGTGCGCTCGGGCGGCAACAACATCACTCAAACCGGGGGCAAGATTGATCCACGCATCCTCGCCTACCCGCTGGCGCTTCAGAATGACCGCTCCGCCGGCTTTGGGGCTTGTGTGAACACCTCGCCGTTTGACACGCCACTGGACAATATTGCCAAGCCGTACGGGTATTCGCCGACACGGGCGGTGACGCCCAGCAACTGCACCGGTTTCGAGCGGGATAACACCTTCTATTCCGGGTCAGCCCGGTTAGACTACGACATCGGCGGCGACATGACCCTGACGTCGCTGACGACCTACGAACTCTTCGACCGGTACCAGCCGGTGGACGATGACGGTACGGTCTACCAGAATTACGAGAACGTCTTTACCGGCCATTTGGCGACCGCCTATCAAGAACTGCGACTGGCCGGGAAGTTCTACGGGCGCGGCAGCTGGATCGTCGGCGGCAACTACGAGCACGACGGCACAGCGGATTCGTTCCTGAACAGCCTGAACGACTCGAGCACGTCGGTGGTGGACGGCATCCTGCTTGGTCCATCAGTGACGGCGAGCAAGCAGCAAAATAACACATACGCCGCCTTCGGCGACTTCCAGTACCCGGTCCTGCAGAAGCTCACCTTGGACGCCGGCGCACGCTTCACCCAGTCCGACCAGAGCTATAACGGTTGCGCCTACGACGGCGGCGACGGCTCCATCTCCAACCTGTTCTACCTCTTGCAGGTCGCGTCGGAAAAAGCGGGCAAAGATCCCGTCGTGGCGGTGAACCGCGGTCCGGGCGGCTGCGACACCCTCTCCGCCGCTCCGACCTTCGTCCCACCGGCCGGCGGCTACGATCTGAGGCTCGACCAAAACAACGTGTCCTGGCGGGTGGGACTGGACTACAACGCGACGCCGGGCACACTGCTCTACGTCGACGTTAGCCGCGGCTATAAGGCAGGCAGTTTCCCCACGCTCTCCGCCCTGACCTATTTGCAGCTGCAACCTGCGGTTCAAGAGAGCCTCCTGGCTTACGAGGTCGGCGAAAAATCGCGGCTTTTACACTCCACCCTGCAGCTGAATAGCGCCTTCTTCTACTATGACTATACAAATAAACAGGTTCTCGGCGACACGCCCACAATCTTCGGGTCGCTGCCGAGGCTCGTCAACGTGCCGACCTCGCACGTGATCGGGGTAGAGGCGTCGGCGGTTTGGCGCCCGATCCCGCCTCTGACGATCACGCCATCCATCAGCTATGCGCACAGCGAAATCGACGGCGACTTCTCCAACTACACACCCTTCGGCCAAGTGGCCGACTTCAAGGGCGAGCCGTTTCCGAACGCGCCGGAGCTGACGGGCAACGTCGACGCGCAGTACACTTGGAGGCTAAGCGATCAACTTGAGGCGTATGTCGGCAGCAACGCCAATTACCAGTCAGGAACGAGCGCGGCGCTCTACGATCGAACGTCGACTATCGTGGCGCCGACCCAGCTCGACCTGCCACATTACTGGCTGGTGGATATGCGCGCCGGCGTCAACCGTGGGCCGGTCAGCTTGCAGATCTGGGGGCGAAACATAACCGACAAATACTATTGGAACAATGCACGGCCCATTAACGACGTCTTGGTGCGCTACGCCGGCCGGCCCGTTACCTATGGCGCCACCCTAACCTACCGCTATCAATGAAGCCTGAGCCGCCCCTTGAACGCGCGACGGACGAGGTGGTGCGGGCGGTCACGCTCGCTCTCGTCCAGGACTACCTGCGACTCCTTTCGGCGCAGCAATGGGAGCCATGGATCGCGCTGTGGGCCGAGGACGGGGAGCTGGAGTTTCCATACGCGCCTAGCGGCCGACGACGCCTGTACCAGGGCAAGCCGCACATCCTAGCCTACATGCAAGGGACTTCGGGCAAGGTGGCGGTCGACGGGATCGCCTACTCCCGCGTCCTCCCAATGCTCGATCCTCGTTTGGCGTGCATGGAACTCGGCATCCAAGGACACGTGCCAACCAACGGCGTCCGCTACGACCAGACCTACGTCGCCATGTTCGAGACTAAGGGCGGACAGCTCTGGCGGTACCGAGAGTACTGGAACCCGCTGATCTCCATGGACGCCTTCGGCGGCCGGGAGGCCTGGACCAACGCCTTCGGCAACCCTGAGGAAGGACATACCACATGAGTCGCAAAGTGCTGATCACGGGGGGAACGGGCAAGACCGGGCGAAGACTGGCCGAGCGGCTCGCCGAGGCAGGCGTCGCTCATCGCGTAGGCTCCAGGCGCGGCTCGCCGCCCTTTGACTGGGGCGTTCCCGCCACCTGGGATGCCGCGCTGGAGGGCATTGACGCCCTCTATCTCTTGGCCCCGCCGACTTTGCCTGACCCGGTCGGCCCGATGATCGCTTTCGCCAAGCTCGCGGCGGCTTTAGGCGTAAACCGCTTCGTGCTCCTCAGCTACTCGCCGATTCCCGCTGGCGGGCCGCAGCTCGGGCAGGTGCACCAGTGGCTAATGGGCAACGCCTCCGACTGGGCTGTTCTGCGGCCGACATGGTTCATGCAGAACTTCAGCGAAGGCCAGCACCTCGCGACCATCCGCGACGAGGACGCCATCTACTCGGCCACGGGCTCCGGGCGCACGCCCTTCATCAGCGCGGACGACATTGCGAGCGCGGCCTCGGCCGCGCTCCTGGCGGAGACGCCGCTTAACCAGGACTACATCCTGACCAACGACGCGCTCCTCTCCTACGATCAAGTCGCCGCGATCATCGGCGATGCGGTGGGCCGCTCCATCCGCCACCGGGCCATCTCCGCCGAGGCGTTGACCGAGCGCTTTCGGGCCCGCGGCCTACCGGACGCTTATGCCGCGACGGCCGCCCGCATGGACCAGATGATTGCGGGAGGCGCGGAGGACCGCACCACCGATGCGCTGAGGCAGCTGACCGGACAAGCGCCCGTGGACTTCGCAGCCTTCGCCAAGACGAATGCGGCAACCTGGGCCAAGAAGGGCCCAGCGTGAATCTGGCCATGCACTCGTTCGGTCCCGAGGCGCTGGAGTCTGCGCGGGTGCTAGAGGCGTCCGGCTCGCCCACACCGGAGCGCGTCGACCTAGACCGACTGCTGGATGAACATCCAGCAACCCCGCTACATCTCCTCATCACGCTTCTTGGCTTTGCCGTTCTCCTTGTTGACGGTTACGACCTTTTCGTCACAAGTCAGCTGCTGCCGCCTATCGCGAGCAGTTTCCATGTCCACACCGCCGCCCTGACATCGAGCTATGCGGTTCAGCTGGTCGGCTCGGCGCTCGGAACCTTCGTAATCGGGCCGATAGCGGATCGTCTTGGCCGGCGGCCGGCTCTCCTGACCTCTCTCGGCCTCTTCGGGCTCGCAACACTCGCAAGCGTGGGCTGCTCTAACACCACGACCTTCAACGTCACCCGTTTCATGGCCGGTTTTCTGGGCGGCGGACTCATGCCGATCGCGGTCAGCCTCGTCGCTGACGTCGTGCCTCGGCGTTGGAGGGGCGCGCTCATCGGTGCCGTCTACGGCGGCCTTACGATAGGCCCGCTCGGCTCGGCTTTGGCGACCGGTCAACTCCTGGGTGTCTTCGGCTGGAGGAGCGCCTATTGGATCGGGGGCTTGATGCCGCTTATGCTGTGGCCTTTTGCTTTCGCGTTCGTAGCCGAGTCGCCGCGCCTGCTCGCCCGGCGCAACCCGGCCGATCCACGCATCCGGCGTGCACTCCGCGGCCTCGGTGTGCGCTCCATCGGAAAGGTGTTCCTCACCGAGCCGGCCCGACACGCGAACCCGGTCGTCGGTCTTTTTCGCGGCGGTCGAGGGGTTCTGACACTCGCCCTCTGGCTCGCTTCAGTCCTCAGCCTCATGGCGGTGACGCTGTACACACTCCTAGGCGCTTTCTACCATGAGTTCGACGGCATTCCGCTGGCGCATTTCGCCGGCTATCTCACCTTAGCGCTCATCGGCAGCGCGGCGGCCGTGTTCGGCGTAGGCCCCGTTATGGATCGCATCGGCGCCTACCGCAGCCTGTTTGTCCTGGCGCTCGGCGGCGCCATAGACGTTGTCGCGCTTGCCGGCCTGAAGGTCGGAACGCCAGCCTTCGACTTGACGATCTTCCTCGGCGGCTTCGCAGTGGCAGGCGCCCAGCAGTCGCTCAACATCCTTACGCCAGTGCTTTATCCGGCCGCCATGCGCGCCGCCGCCGTCGGCTGGAAGGGCGGCCTGAGTCGGCTCGCGAGCGCCGCCGCGCCCGCTCTCGGCGGCATGATTATGGCGCGCCGCGCGGGGCTCCCCGTCGCGCTCACCGTCACCGCTGTCCCGCTTGTGCTGCTGGCGCTCGGGACGCCGCTGCTGGCCCAAATTGCGCGCCGCACGGCGGAGCGAACGGCAGAACCTGACGCCGGCGCGACCTGACCGGGGCCGCAGTGGCTGTGGTCGCACAAAACGCTGATGCGGGAAAGTACCTTGGCGGCCTGGGCACCGTCGAGGGCTGTAGATGAGGAGCGGCGCGCGTGTTCGAATTCTTTGAAGGCAACTACCCTTGGAACATGGCGGTAGTAACTCTTGTGGAGGAGGTGGGCACGATTTCTGAGCCTTCCTCGGTCTTAGAGGCTTTAAAAGCCGTCGCTCGCCAGCCGCCGGAGATCGCGAGCCCCGCCTGGCGCGACGCAATGCAGGCGCTCGGCGAGCGCCTGGAGCGGGAGGCAGACGAGGACGAGGGCCGCGGCCACCTGCTCTCCGCGTCCCGCAAACATCACCGCGCCGCCATGTACTTCGTCCGGGCCGAGCGGATGGTGAGCCACACCGATCCGCTTCGCTTACCGCTCTACCGGCGCGCGCTGCACGCCTACCGCAAGGCGCGCGAGCTCAACCGTGACCCCATAAACTTCGTGGAGGTGGCCTACGGGGGCAGCGCGATCCCAGGGCTGTTCTTGCGCGGCGAGGGCGAGGGGCCGAGGCCGACCGTGCTCCACCTGCAGGGCTTCGACAGTCTGAAGGAGACTCAGTACCCCTACCTCGACGGCTACCGTCCGCGCGGCATGAACGCCCTGATCGTCGACCAGCCGGGCGCGGGCGAGGCGCTGAGGTTGAACGGCCTGGTGGGCGTGATCGAGACGGAGACCTACGTCGCAGCGCTCCTGGACTACCTCCAGGGCCGCCCAGACGTCGACGGCGAGTCGATCGGCCTCTGCGGCATGAGCATGGGCGGCTTCTTCGCGCCTCGTGCCGCAGCCCACGAGCCGAGGGTCAAGGCCTGCGCGGCCTGGGGCGCGCTCTACGAGGCCGCGCCGCTCTACCGCGGCATCATCGAGAAGGCCAGGGGCGCGGAGGTCTCGCTGCCGGACACCATCGGGCACGCGCTCTGGACCTTCGGCTGCTCGACTCTCGAGGAGCTGGAGGCCTTTTTCGGCCGCATGACGCTGGAGCCGGTGATCGGCCGGCTCACCTGCCCGCTCCTCGTCACCCACGGGGAGAACGACCGCCAAGTGCCGCTCGCGCAGGCCCGGCGCACGGTGGAGGAGGCCGGGAGCACCGACAAGGAGCTGAAGGTCTTCACCAAGGCCGAGGGCGGGGCCGAGCACTGCCAGCTCGATAACCGCTACCGCGGCGCCGACTACGTAGCCGACTGGTTCGCCGAGCGCCTCGGCGGCTCGACCAGTGGCGTCTGACCCTTTCCGCCCTTCCAGGACCAGGACCCATGAGCACCATCATAAGCTGCGCGGTAACCGGCAATCAGACCACCCGCGAGCACCATCCTGAACTGCCCGTTACACCGGAGGAGATCGCCACGTCGTGCCTGGAGGCCGCCGCGGTCGGCGCCAGCATCGCCCACATCCACGTCCGCGATCCGGCGACCGGCAAGCCCAGCATGGAGCTCAAGCTCTACCGCGAGGTGGTCGAGCGCATACGCGAGAAGAACAGCGAGATCATCGTCAACCTGACCACGGGACCCGGCGGCCGCTTCATCCCCAGCGACGAAGACCCCAAGGTGGCCGCCCCGGGCTCCAGCCTCAGCCTGCCGCACGTGCGGGTGGAGCACGTGGTGGAGCTGAAGCCCGACATCTGCTCACTCGACCTCAACACCATGTTCTCCGGCAGCTCGGTCGTGATCAACACGCCGAAGAACGTCTCGGAGATGGCGCGGCTGATCTACGCGTCCGGGGTGAAGCCCGAATTAGAGGTGTTCGATACGGGCGACATCCACATGGCCAGATATCTGCTCAAGCATAACGTGCTTAAGGCACCGCCGTTCTTCCAGATCGTGATGGGCGTGAAGTACGGTGCGTCTGCTACGCCTGCTACCCTCACCTACATGCACTCGCTGCTGCCGCCGGACGCGGTGTGGTCGGCCTTTGGGATCGGGGCCACGGAGTTCCCCATGGTGGCGCAGAGCTTTCTCCTCGGCGGCCACGTTCGGGTGGGGCTGGAGGACAACGTCTACTATTCAAAGGGGCGGCTCGCCCGCGGCAACGCCGAGTTGGTGGAGCGCGCCGCACGCATCATCACCGACCTCGGCGGCTCGGTCGCCACGCCCGCGGAGGCCCGCCAAATTCTCGGGCTGAAGAGCTGAGACGCGGGCAGTGTCGGGTCCCCTGCAGAGCCTACGCATCCTTGAGTTCGCAGGGCTAGGCCCAGCACCCTTCTGCACCATGCTCCTCGCCGACCTTGGCGCGGACGTGGTGCGTATCGACCGGGAAGCGGCGGCGGCCCCGCTCGACGCCATGCTCCACCGGGGACGCCCGAGCTTGGCGCTCGACCTGAAGTCGAAGGCGGACCGCGCGGTGGTGCTGGACCTCGTCGCCGGCGCGGACGCGATCATCGAGGGCTTTCGCCCCGGTGTAATGGAACGCCTCGGCCTCGGCCCGGAGGTGCTGCTCCACGCCAACCCCAGGCTGGTCTATGGCCGCATGACCGGCTGGGGACAGACCGGCCCGTACGCCCACACGGCCGGACACGACCTCAACTACATAGCCCTCAGCGGTGCGCTGCACGCAATCGGTCCGGCGGAGAAGCCCGTGCCGCCGCTCAATCTGGTCGGCGACTTCGGCGGCGGGGCGCTCTACCTCGCCATGGGCCTGCTCGCCGCCGTTCTGCACGCCCGTAAGGAGGGGCGCGGCCAGGTCGTCGACTGCGCCATGACTGATGGCGCCGCCTCTCTGATGACCATGACGTACGGGCTGAAGGCGGCCGGGCGATGGACGGACGAGCGCGCTGCCAACCTCCTGGACGGCGGCGCGCCCTACTACGACACCTACCGATGCGCGTGCGGCGGCTGGATCGCGCTGGGAGCCATCGAACCCCAGTTCTACCGCGAGCTCCTCGACCGGCTCGGGCTGCACGACCTCCGGCCGGAGGAGCAGGAGGATCGGGCGAGCTGGCCCGAAACGCGCCGCCGCGTCGCCGAAGCCGTCGCCGCCAGGAGCCGGGCGGAGTGGATGCAAGCGCTGGAGGGCTCCGACGCCTGCTTCGCCCCCGTGCTGTCGATGGAGGAGGCGCCCCGCCACCCGCACAACCGCGCGCGCGGGACCTTCACCGAGGTCGACGGCCGCCTCCAACCCGCGCCGGCGCCTCGGTTTTCCGAAACGCCGGGCGCGATCCGCTCGGAGCTGACCGCTGCGCGGCTGAGCCGCGACGAGGCGCGGGCGCGCTGGGATCAGACAGCCGGCGCCGGTGTCTTCTCCCAATAAGGCGCCCGGAGTTCCCGCTTCAGCACCTTGCCCGCCGCCGAGAGAGGCATGGCGGTGCGGACCTCCATCGATCGGGGGCACTTGTAGGGCGCGATGGTCGCGCGGCAGTGCTCGCGGAGCTCCTGCAGGTCCAAGGCACCTCCTTCGTGCAGGACCACGACGGCGTGCACTGCTTCGCCGTACTCGGGATCGGGCACGGCGATGACGGCGGCCTCGCGCACCGCCGGGTGGGTCAGGACGGCGTTCTCCACCTCGCCGGAAAAGACGTTCTCGCCGCCGGTGATGATCATGTCCTTGGCGCGGTCGCAGATGTAGAGGTAACCGTCCTCGTCCTGGTAGGCGATGTCGCCCGTGCGGACCCACCCGTCGGATGTGATGGTTCGGGCGGTCTCCTCCGGCTTGTTCAGGTAGCCGTCCATCTGGCCGGGTCCCCGCGCCCAGATTTCGCCGGGAACGCCTGGGCCGACGCGACGGCCGGTCTCGTCCATGACCTTGGCTTCCACCGCTGCGAATGGCGTGCCGACCGATAGTCCTTTGGGGCTGCCGACGAACTGCCAGCGGGGGTGTAGGTAGGAGATGGTGGGGCCCATCTCCGTCTGGCCGTAGGTGTGGAACATGGCGATGGCGGGCAGGTCCGCCTTGAGCTGCGCCAACAGCACCTCAGGGATCGGCGAGCCCCCGAAGCAGAAGCCGTTCAGCGTCTGGAGCCGGGTGGGCGCATAGACCGGATCCTGCAGCATCATCCGGATCATGGTCGGCATCAGCACCATCTTGGTCGCCCCGTGCCGCTCCACGTTCGCGATCACCTCGGCAGGCGCGAAGCGGGGCATGAAGACGTGCGCGCTCCCGTTGATGACGCCACCCAGCGCCATTCCGCCGCCCGCCACGTGGAAGAGCGGAGCGGCGTGCAGAAGGCGGTCCTCCGCCGTCATGCCGATGGCCAGCGCCACGCTGACCGCATTGATCCACAGCGCCGTGTGGGAGAGCATGACACCCTTGGCGAGTCCGGTCGTTCCGCCGGTGTAGAAGACGCCTGCGAGTTCGGACGGGCGGGGCTCGTACTCGGCAGCGGGTGCGCTGGAGGCGATCAGTCCCTCGCCGGTGACGTCGCCGACGGCCCCTTGAGGATCCAGACTGATGACCATCATACCGGGCCGCGAGGCTCTCAGAGCCTCAGCCTCCGCGAGGAAGGCTTCGTCGGCGAACAACACGCGCAGCTCGGCGTCATCGGCGGCGTAGGCGTTCTCCGCCGTCGACCAGCGGATGTTCATGGGCACGACCACGCCCCGCGCGGCCCAGGCGGCGAACTCCGCCTCAAGGTAGGCGCGACTGTTCCAAGCGAGTATCCCCACCCGGTTGCCGGGCCCGACGCCCAGCGCCTGCAGGCCAGCGGCCAGACGCATGACGCGATCCTGGAAGAGGGTCCAGTCGTGCCGACTGTCGCCCTCGATCATGGCGACCTCGCGCCCGCGGAACTCCGCGTTGCGCCGCATGGCCTGCAAGAGCGACATCAGCGCCCCCGAACGGGCGCGGAAACGCTGTCGGCGCGGCGCTCAGGATGTGATGGGTCGGTGATCGTCTTCATGGCGTCCTCCCTCTCTTTTTTGTCTTACGGCAGCTATCCGGCGGCCTGGGGCTCAAAGGCCAGCCCGCGGCCGAGCCGCTCCTCGATGCCGGTCTTAGACTCGGTCAGCCGGGCGGCATGGCGGCTGTTTTCAAAGGAGGTCACCTCCTCCCATTTGTCCGCAAGGTCCTCGACGCTGAACTCGTCGCGGAAGAAGACGCCCTGCGTCTGCTCCCAACGGGTCTGGGAAACCCATCCGCCGCCCACCTCGAATAGCTTGCCCGTCTCCGTCGACTCCGGGCGGCTGAGATGGACCACGAGCGGGGTGACGTATTGGGGCCGGAGTACGTCGAGCACCTCAGGCGGCAGCACGCCCTTGGTCAGGCGCGAGGCGGCAGCAGGCGCGATCGTGTTGACTAGGATATTGCGGGGCGCGCCCTCCAGCGCCAGCGTCTGGGCGAAGCCGAAGAGGCCGAGCTTCGCGGCCGAGTAGTTGGCTTGGCCGAAGTTGCCGTAGATGCCGGCCACTGACGCTGTCACCACCACCCGCCCGAAGCGGGCCTCACGCATGTGGGTCCAAGCGGCGCGGGTGGTGCGGAAGGTCCCGAGCAGGTGGACCCGATAGATCAGCTCCCAATCCTCTTCCGTCATTTTGCCGAAAGCGGCGTCACGCAAGATGCCGGCGTTGTTAATCAGCACGTCCACGCGGCCGAAGGCGTCCATCGCCGTCTGAATAATGCGGCCTCCATCCTCCACGCTGTCGCCGTTGGCCACGGCCTCGCCCCCGGCGGCGTTGATCTCGTCCACCACCGCCTGTGCGACCGCGACCGAGGCGCCGCCGCCCGCCGTTCCGCCGCCCAGGTCGTTGACTACCACCCGGGCGCCGCGCCGGGCGAACTCCAGCGCATAGGAGCGACCGAGGCCGTGGCCGGCTCCGGTGACGACCACCACACGATCATCGAAACGATAGTGCATACTGACCTCCAGACGCCCTCCGGGCGCGGTCGAAGGCGGCCCGCGGGGTCGCCGAGACTTCGAAGAGTCGAGCGAGCCGTCAGGCCTGCCCGTACAGCGTCACCACACAGGCGCCGCCGAGGCCGAGGTTGTGCTGGAGGGCGTGCTGTACACCCTCCACTTGGCGACGCTCGGCGGAGCCGCGGAGCTGGTGGACCAGCTCGCAGCACTGGGCGAGGCCCGTGGCGCCCAGCGGGTGGCCTTTGGAGAGGAGACCGCCCGAGGGGTTGGTTACAACCCGGCCGCCGTAGGTGTTGTCGCCGTCCGCAATGAACTTGGCCGCCCCGCCTTCCGGGCAGAGCCCCAAGCCCTCATAGGTTATAAGTTCGTTGTGGGCGAAGCAGTCGTGCAGCTCCACTACCCTCAGCTCCTCGGGCCCCACGCCTGACGCCTCGTAGACGGCCTCCGCCGCGCGCTGAGTCATGTCGGCGCCGACAAGGTAGCGCATGTCCTTAGCCTCGAAGCTGTTCGGCGCATCAGTGGTCATCGCCTGGGCGGCGATGCGCACCGCGGCATGAAGACCTCTGGCGCGGGCGAAGTCGCGCGAGACCAGGACGGCGGCGGCGGCCCCGCAAGTCGGCGGGCAGGCCATGGGACGGGTCATGACGCCTGGCCAGAGGACGGGGGCGCCCAGCACCTCCTCCTCCGTCATCTCCTTCCTGAACACCGACATGGGGTTGTTGGCGGCGTGGCGGCTCGCCTTGGCCCGGATGCGGGCGAAGTCGGCGAGCGTTGTGCCATACCGGCGCATGTGCTCCTGGCCGGCTCCGCCGAAGTAGCGCAGCGCCAGCGGCAGCTCCACGTCGACAAGAGCGTCACAGGCCTCGTCGAAGTCGGCGAAGGGGCTGGGGCGGTCGGTAAAGACCTCCCCGATCGCGCCCGGCCGCATCTGCTCGAAGCCGACCGCTAGCGCGCAGTCCACCACGCCGCTCTCTACCGCCTGGCGCGCGAGGTAGAGGGCGGTGGAGCCGGTGGAGCAGTTGTTGTTGACGTTGATGATCGGGATGCCCGTCATGCCCGCCTTGTAGATGACACGCTGTCCTGCACAGCTGTCTCCGTAGACAAAGCCGGCGTAAGCCTGCTGCACGTCCGTGAAGGCGAGGTCTGCGTCGGCCAGCGCCAGCTGCACTGTTTCCGCGCCCATCTCATCGTAGGGTACGTTCTCGCTCGGCTTGCGGAAGGGGACCATGCCCACGCCCGCGACCAGGACGTCGTTCCGGTTGGCAACCATTTTCCTCAACCTTTCCTGATCGTGTGAGGCGTGTGCGACGCGCGTCGAGCGAGCTCAGAGCGCGCGGCCCACCACCTCGCGCATGATCTCCGAAGTTCCGCCGTAGATGCGCTGGGCTCGGGCGTCGCGCCAAAGCCTGGCGATGGTGTACTCGTTCATGTAACCTGCGCCGCCGTGCAGCTGCAGAGCGGCGTCCACCACCCGCCATTGCATTTCAGTGTGCCAGTACTTGGAGGCCGATGCCTCCGCAGCCGTCAGCTTGCCATCGAGATGCCGGGCTAGCGCCCAGTCCAGGTGCGCCCAGCCGACCTGCAGCTGGGCGGCGAGGTCGGCCAGGGTGAAGCGAGTGTGCTGGAAGTCGAACACCGCCTTGCCGAAGCTCTTGCGGTCCTTGGTGAAGCTCACCGCTTCGTCGAAAGCGCGCTGGGCGGCGGCCTGAGCGGCGATGGAGATGGACAGTCTTTCCTGCGGCAGCCGGTCCATGAGGTAGCCGAAGCCGCGGTTCTCGCCGCCCAGGAGGTTGGCGGCCGGGACACGAACCTCCTCGAAGAAGAGTTCGGCGGTGTCCCCCGACCACTGCCCAATCTTGTCGAGCTTGCGGCCCCGCGTGAAACCCGGCCGATCCGCTTCCACCACGACGAGCGAAACGCCCTTGCTGCCGAGGTTCGCCTCGGTCTTGGCCACCACAATGACGACATCTGCGTTGCCGCCGTTGGTGATGTAGGTCTTGGAGCCGCTGATCACGTAATGATCGCCGTCGCGGCTGGCGCTGGTGCGGATGCCCTGCAAGTCAGATCCCGCGCCGGGCTCGGTCATCGCGATGGCGCCGATCCATTCGCCGGAGACCAATTTCGGCAGCACCGCCGCCTTTATCTTCTCTGAACCGTAGTGGACGAAGTAGTCGGCCACGATGTCGGACTGAAGCGCCACGCCCGGCAGGATGCCGTAATAGCCGAACTCCTCGTCGATGATGGCATTGTAGCCGAAGTCGAGCTCTAGGCCCCCGTACTCCGCTGGCACAGTCGGGCAGAGCAGGCCTGCCTTGCCGCAGGTGCGCCAGAACGCACGCTCGACGAGGCCGTCGGCTTCCCACCGCGGCAGGTTCGGAGCGAATTCTCGCTCCAGAAACTTGCGGACGGTTGCGCGGAAGAGCTCCTGCTCTGGGTTGTCCGACGTGCGCTCCTTCAAACCCGACATGAGCGCTCTACCCGACCCCTACGTTCTAATCCTGGGTCGGCGTTTTCGGCGGTGCTCTGCCCGAGAACAATTTCATTGTGCGGCCCCCCTAGTCCGTGCGGGAATAGGGCCATGTTAGACTCTCGTCTCGCTCACGTTGTCGCGGTTAGCCGGGCCGGGTCGTTCACGGCCGGCGCCAAGATCGCCGGTGCCGGCCAATCCGCTTTGACCAAGAGCGTCGCTGACCTGGAACGCCAACTCGGTTACGCTCTTTTCCATCGCTCCTCGCGCGGCGTAACCGTCACCGAACGCGGACGCGAATTCATTGAGCGGACGGCACGGCTGCTCGACGAGGCTCGCGAACTCCTAAGCGGGTCCAGCACGAATGACCCGTTCGCCGGATACCTTCGCATCGGCGTCTGCCCGGCCTCACTGGAGTGGCGTGTCGCTAACACCATGGTCGGGCTAATGAAGCGGCATCCGTCAGTTCGCTTTGAACTTAGCGCGTCGAGCGCCGAACGCATGCTGCCGCTTCTAAGGAACGGAGCAGTGGACGTGGCGATCGGCTTCGACGCCGCCTTTGCGGAATGGCCGGACGTGAAGCGCGCCCCGATGGGCCCGCTGACCGGCCTCCTTTTCGTGCGGAACGGCCATCCCCTACTTGAGCGACCGTCCGCGGCGATTGCCGAGCTTGCCGCCTATGACTTCGTCTCGCCATCGGACTCGCGACCGTACGGGCAAGCGATCCGGGACATTTACGAAAGTCAGGGCGTTGACTGGCGCGGCCACGTTCACGTGGTGGACTACTTCCCGATCGTACGGCGGATCGTATCCGAGTCCGACGCCATCGGCATCGTGGCGCCCTCCTACAGCAGCTCTCCGTCGTTCAAGGCGCGCTACACGACCCTCGACCACCTAAAGCTCTTCCCACCGGCGCCACTCTGCTGCGCTTGGCGGGCGAGGTGGGAACCCAAGGCGGCCACCCGCGCCTTCGTTAGCTCCATTCGGGCGAGCCTTGCGGCCGAATTCAGCGGGTCCGACGCGCAGCCATGAACGAGCGCCGCCAACTTCAGGCCGCGTCGCCCTCAAGCGGAGAGAAGCCGGCGGTCCAGGCCTCCCGGCCGCCGTGCGCGTCGATGGAAACCAGCGGATTCCAGTATTCGCGATAACGCGCTAGCTCGCCATCCCGCGTCTCGAAAAGAGCAATGTAACGTTGGTGGTAGGGTTCGCCAGTCTTCTCGACAGATCCCTTCACGCCATACTCAATGATCGCCAGAGTTGGGTCTAGCATGGGATTTAGGCGGAAATCTACCAAGCCCTCCACCTTAATCCTGCCTGCGACGTTCTGGATGTGAGCTAGAATGGCGCTCCGACCCTGGTGAATGTTCTTCCTTCCGGCCGGCGCGTAGGGGAATTCCATGATGCCGTCCTCTGCCCAGAGGTCGATCCACTCGTCCCAGCGTTTCTGCGCGGCCAACGGCAGGAAGGCCTGCGCGATCTCCAAGGTGCGGGTGCGGGTGGCCTCAACGTCCATGATTTCCTCCTTCAGCGCGCCGGCCGGGTCAGCCGCATGGCTTCCCTAAGCTCCGGTATCCGCTTTTGCATGCCTTCCGGCAGCTTACTGGCGTCAATTAGAAAATCGTGCACCAGCATGTTCTGCAGATGGCCGATCTGGTGCAGGGCGAACGCCTGGTCCATTGCGCTCCGGCGACCCATGGAGTCTTGGGCATGGTTGACCGCCTCCTTCAGAAGCTTCAGCACGAAGCGATCCGTTCGCGCCACGCGCCGGGCCAGGTCCAGCGTGAAGCCGGGAAGCTCCGAGCTCTCCACCACGTGGTTCACCATACCGCGCCGCTCTGCCTCGTCGGCCGACAGCCAATCGGAGGTGAAGAGGAACTCCTTGGCCTTGCGCACCCCCATCTCGTAGGCGTGCTGGAAGAACTCGATCCCGGGCACGCCCGTTTCGAGCGGTGTGGAGTCCCGGAAGCGCGCATCTCTGGAGCACACGATAAGGTCGCAGCACCAAGCCAGCGCCAGGCCGCCAGAGATCACCGCCCCCTGGACCTCAGCGATGGTCGGCTTGGGTGCATTCCGCCAGCGCTCGGTCATTTCGAGGTAGGTCTCCTTCTCGCGTGAATAATGACCCTCCCAGCCCGGGCCGCCGTACTGGCCCCAGAGGCCAACCGCCTGTCCGGGCTCGGGCATCAGTCCGTCGGCGCTGGTAAAGTCGTGGCCTGCGTTGAAGTGGTCGCCCGCCCCGGCCAGGATGACGACGGAAACAGCGTCGTCATGGCAGGCTTTGCGGAATGCCGCGTCCAACTCGTAAGTTAGGGTGCGGCCTTGGGCGTTGCGCTTGTCCGGCCTGTTCATCACCATCCGCACCACGCCTGGCGCGGGTGTCTCGTAGATGAGCTGTTTGAACTCGCTCCGCGGGTCGGCGCCGTTCGTCAAGGCGGTATCCTCCAGCGCCGTTCTGTTCGACTGAGTCCCGAAACGCCCAGTATGCAGTGCCAGCCGGCGCAGCTGTTGGACCTGCGCGACAGGGGCGTCGCTCGCGCGTGACTGACCGTCAAGTGCATTGCTGTCAGCTTCTATTCAGTTTGGGAATGGCAGTGCCGCGACGGGTCCGATGGCACGCCATCCAGAAGCGGAATAGTGCGCGCCCGTTATGCATTGGACTCTCTCCACAACCACTCCCTACCAAGGATGCAAGCCGCGGCTCTTCCGGCGGCGCTAAAGGTTTCAGGGGAGTGGAGTGACAGAGGCGCAGGATACATCGACCAAGCCGCGGGGATTGTTCGACCGGCGCTCCAAAGGCCTACGCGTGACGTCGGTGAACGTGCAGGTCGAACGCGGCCGCGTGCGCTTTTTCACCCAGACGCTTGGCGAGACCGATCCGATCCACTTGGACGCGGAGGCCGCCCGGGCCGCCGGCCACCCCGACGTTGTAGCGCCGCCGTCCTTTTTCATGGTGCTTGAGGCTATCGCCAACGAGACGCTTCTCGCCCGCGGCGAGCCGTCGGCACGCGAACTGATCGCCTGCGATTACCGCTACCTGCTCCATGGCGACGAGAGCTACGCCTACCACGGACTTCTCTACGCTGGCGATGAGGTCGAGATCTCCACTACCGTTTTAGACTTCTTTGAGAAGAAAGGCGGCGCGATGGAATTCGTGGCCCTGGAGTCCACCGTCACTCACCCAACTCGCGGGCGGCTTATCAGCGCCCGCCGCACCCTCCTCCACAGACTTCCGGAATAGGTGTTCCACCCGCGATGGTGAACTTCAATCCCAAAACCATCGCCGTCGGCGAGAGCCTGCCGGAAATCGACTTCGGACCGATCACGCGCTCGACGCTGGCGCTCTACGCCGGCGCGTCCGGTGACCACAATCCGATCCACATCGACAGCGATTTTGCCAAGGCGACCGGCTTGCCGGACGTGTTCGCCCAGGGGATGCTTTCCTTCGGTGCGCTGGCCAGGGTGGTCACTGCCTGGGCTGGCGTCCGGAGGCTGCGCAGCTTCGGCTGCCGCTTCACCGCTGTCACCCAGGTACATGATAGGCTCACCCTAAGGGCGACGGTGGAGGAGCGGCTGGAGCTTGAGGGCGAGCCATGCGCGCGCCTGAGCCTAGTCGCCGTGACCCACGATGGCCGCGAGACCCTGAAGGGCGAGGCCCTCGTCGCGCTCGCCTGACGACCGAAGGAGGGAATGTTCCCGTGCTGTTGTGCCTGTCTGTCGAGCGAGCCGCCCAGGTCAACGGCCGCGGCTGCGCCACCGCCTACCTTGGCCGCACCCGAACCTGGACAGAGTTCCGCAGCCGGGTCGCGAGGCTCGCGTCCGGGCTCAAGGCGCTGGGCTTGAACGCCGGCGACCGGGTCGCGATCCTAGGCGCGAACTCCGACAGCTACCTGGAGGCGCTCTACGCCGTCTGGTGGTTCGGCGGCGTGGTCGTGCCCATGAACTTTCGCTGGTCGCCGCAGGAGCACCAGGGCTGCCTGGAGGACGCCGGGGTGGCAGCGCTCCTCTTCGACGCCGTCCACGAGGGGGTGGGCGTGCAGCTCGGAGCCGGGCTTCCCACCGGGCGCTCCGTTTTAATGCGGCTCGACAGCCCTCCGGCAGGGTCAACGGCGGCGGAGGCGCTGATCGCCGACGCCGAACCGCTCCCGCTCGCCAACGCCGATCCCAGCGCACTCGCTGGCCTCTACTACACGGGCGGGACCACCGGACGGCCAAAGGGCGTGATGCTGTCGGCCTCGGCCCTGTGGTCAAGCGCCATGTCGATGGCCCTAGAGCTGAAGCTTGATCGGCGGGACACCTACCTGCACGCCGCTCCGGTGTTCCACCTCGGGGACGGCCAGTTCACCCTAGCGATCACCCTGGTGGCCGGCACCCACATCATCCTGCCGGCCTTCCGGCCGCAGGACGTCTTGGAGGCAGTGCGCGCTCACCGGGTTTCGGTGACGCTGCTGGTGCCGACCATGGTGCGCATGCTCCTGGACTGCGAAACCTTCGATCCAGCCGCGGTCGGCTCGCTGCGCTGCTTGGCTTACGGGGCTGCGGCCATGCCGGAAGCGACGCGGCGGGACGCGGCTGCGGCGCTGCCTCGCGCCGAGCTAGTCCAGGTCTACGGCCAGACCGAGCTCGCGCCTTTGGCCGCCGCCTTCCACGAGAGCGAAGCGAAGACCAATGCGGACGAGGGAGGCCGGCCGAATGGTCGCGCCTCCTTTTCTGTACAGGTCAAGATCGCACGGGAGGACGGGCAGGAAGCACCGCGCGGCGTCGTCGGTGAAATCTGGGTCCGCGGCCCCAATGCGATGTTAGGCTACTGGAGGGCGCCGGAGCTCACGGCAGTTCAGATGCAGGACGGCTGGGTCAAGACCGGGGATCTCGGTCATATGGACGAGGGCGGGTTCGTCTACATCTGCGACCGCGCCAAGGACATGATCATCTCCGGCGGCGAGAACATCTTCTCCGTGGAGGTCGAGAACGCGCTCCTGCTGCATCCCGGAGTGAAGGAGGCCGCCGTCATCGGCCTTCCCGACCCGGTGTACGGCGAGAAGGTCCACGCGGTGGTGGTGGCCAAAGAGGCCGCCAGTCTGGAATGCAGCGGACTCGACCGTCACTGCCGCACCCTGATCGCCGGCTACAAGGTCCCCCGCTCCTTCGAGTTCCGCACGGCGTCACTGCCGCTCTCATCCACCGGCAAGCCGCTTAAGAGCGAACTCCGCCGGGCCTGGGCCGCCCGCCTCATCGCCGACGGTGGCTGAAGACTCCCACACCTTTCCCGAAAACCCCCACGACGCTTCAGGAAGACCACCATGACGGACCTCACCAAAGGCGAGATCGACGCCACCCGCGCTTCACTGACTCTCGACGACCTGCGCGCCTCGGCCGAGCGCAACCGGCAGTGGGGCCGCTGGGGCGAGGACGACGAAATTGGCACGCTGAACCACGTCACCCCGGAGATGATCGTGGAGGCCGCCAAGCTCGTGCGCAAAGGCAAGTGCTTCGGCCTGGCGCTGCCTTTCGACCTGAACGGGCCGCAGCGAACCGGCAGCGGCACGCCCCGCTTCAACCCCGTCCACACCATGTTCCGCTCCGGCTGCGATGAGTACTCGCCCCACGCGGTGGATCGCGGCGGGTTCAAGGGCGCCGACGACATGGTCACCATGCCGCTGCAATGCGGCACGCAGTGGGACGGGCTCGGCCACGTCTTCTACGAAGGCAAGATGTGGAACGGCTACGACGCGCGGCTGGTGAGCGGCCTCGGCGCGGCCAAGAACGGCATCGAGAAGACGCGCGACCGCATGACCGGCCGAGGCGTTCTCCTCGACATACCTCGCCACCTCGGCCTGCCGTGGCTGCCGGACGGCTATGGCGTCGGCGTGGAGCTCATAGAGGCCTGCGCGAAGGCCGAAGGGATCAAGGTCGGCAAGGGCGACTTCGTGATGGTGCGCACCGGCCAACTCGACCGCTGCCTGGAGCAGGGCTCATGGGGCGAGTACGCCGGCGGCGACGCACCCGGTCTGCGATTCGACACCCTAGACTGGTTGAGGGAAAGCGACATCGCCGCGCTGGCGACCGACACTTGGGGCTTCGAAGTGCGGCCCAACGAAGTCAAGAACGCGCGCCAGCCTATGCATTGGATCGTCATCCCGCTGATCGGCTTGACGGTCGGCGAGATTTTCCGCTTCAAGGACTTGGCCGACGACTGCGCCGAGGACGGTGTGTACGAGTTTTTCTTCTGCGGCGCCTCGCTTCCGTTCACGGGTGCGGTCGGAACGCCGCTGAATCCGATGGCCATCAAGTAAAGAAATATCATGATCGGCGTGGATTTGATCGCCTACAAGGGCAAGGTGCCGCAGATCGACCCTTCCGCCTGGATCGCGCCGGGCTGTCGGATCATCGGCGACGTGGAGATCGGGCCTCGCGCCAGCATTTGGTACAACTGCGTCCTGCGGGGGGACGTGAACCGGGTGGTGGTCGGCGCGGGCTCCAACATCCAGGACGGCAGCGTCATCCACTGCGACTCCGGCGGCTTACAAAGCGAGGGGCACCCCACGCTGATCGGCGAGGATGTCCTGATCGGCCACCTTGCGGTCGTGCACGGCTGCACGCTTGGCCGGGGCTCGGTCGTCGGCATGGGCTCGATCACAATGGACGGTGCCGTGGTGGAGGGGGGCGGCATGGTGGCCGCTGGCGCCATGCTGACGCCGTACAAGCGCATCGGTCCAAATGAACTCTGGGGCGGGCGCCCGGCCCGGCTAATGCGCATGCTTTCGGCTTCGGAACTGGCGTCCAACGCACAGAGCGTGGAACACTATCAGCAGCTCGCCGAGGCGCATCGGAGCGCCTTGGGCGAGGTCCGCCCGTGACCCGAACGCGGTTGTAGAGGCCGCTGGCGTCCGCGACCTCGTCGCTCGGCTTCAGGCCTCTCCCGCAGACTCCGGCGGCCGCTTTTCAAGCATCGCCATGATTAAGCTCCGCGCCTCTGGCGAGCATAGCCGATCGCCGAACACCGCCAACTCCTCGTCGATCCGGCGCTCGATTTCCGCGGCGTCGGCGCGCATTAGCCGTTTGGCCTCCCGCAAGGCTTCAGGCGGCTTGGCCGCCAGCCGACGTGCAAGGCTCATGGCCGCGACGTCCAGCTCTTCCGGCGTCGTCACTCTGTTCACCAAGCCCAAACGGAAGGCGGTCTGCGCGTCGAGGGTCTCGCCCAGGAGCAGAAGCTCAGCCGCCACGTGTCTACCGACCTGCTGCGGCAGGAGGAGCGTACTGGCGAACTCGGGCGTCAGGCCTAGGCTCACGAAGGGCATCTGCACCCGCGCACGGGTGCTGGCCACGACCAAATCGCAGTGCAGAAGCAGCGTTGCGCCGATACCGATGGCCACGCCGTCCACCGCGGCGACAACTGGCTTGTGCGCTTGACTCAACGCAGTCATGAACCGGCGCAAAGGCGATGTGCGCTCGCTGGAAAACGGCCGCCGCGTAACGTCTTTCAAGTCGTTCCCGGCCGTGAAGGCGCCGCGCTCACCGCCTATCAGGATAGCGTGAACGGAGCCGTCCGCCTCCGCCGTCATCAGCGCTTCCGCGAGAGCGGCGTACATCTCCTCTGTGATCGCGTTTTTCTTCCCCGGCCTGTTAAAGCGAATCTCCGCCACAGCCCCCGTTCCGCGATAGATCGCCAGCTCCATCACGAGATGGCCTTCTCCGGGCTCCTGAAAGCTAGGCTCATCGACTACTTGGAGCAGACCACCGCTGAGCCGATCACGTCTCTGAGGACCTCGTTGGTCCCGGCGAAGATCGTCCAGGACCGGGTGTTCAGGTACTTGGCGGTCGGCTTCGCGGCGTAGTCGGGTCCTATCGGCGGCGCGTTGCTGGTCAGCGTCAGCGAAGCGCGCTGATCGGCAAGCGCGTAGTCACCGAGCGCCTCCATCCCGAGTTCGGCGGAGCGCTGGTACAATTCGCTGCCGGTGACCTTCAGCATCGCCGCCAGGACCTGCCCCACACTCTCACCGGCCGCGAAGCCGGCGGCGATTCTGTTCTCCGTCGCCTCCAGCGCCAGGACGTCGATTTCGTGCTCCACGAAGCGGAGCCGATAATACGGGTCGTTCCAGAAGGCGTCCCCGCCGTCGCCGGCTTCGTCCCGGGCGATCGCCTCGGCCTCCTGGAGAAGACCCGAGCACATGGCGGCGAACGCCTGACCACCCCGCTCGTGCTCCAGGAGGTACTTGGTGACGGTCCAACCCTCGTTCTCCTCACCAACGCGATTTGTCACAGGCACTCGGACATCGTCGAAGAAGACCTGGTTGACCTCGTGTTCGCCCGACATAGAGAGGATGGGCCGTACGGTCATCCCCGGCGTGTCCATCGGCACGAGGAGGAAGCTGATGCCGGCCTGCGGCTTGCCGTCCGCCCTGGTGCGCGCCAGCAGGAAGATCCAGTTGGCGTTTTGGGCGTGGGTGGTCCAAATCTTGGAGCCGTTAATAACGTAGTCGTCGCCGTCACGCACCGCCCGCGTGCTGAGGGAGGCAAGGTCCGAGCCCGATGCCGGCTCGGAGAAACCCTGGCAGAAGTAGATGTCGAAGGAAAGGATTCCTGGAAGGAAGTAGGCCTTCTGCTCGGGCGTGCCAAACTTCATCAACGCGGGAGCAGCGAGGCCCAGGCCCATCTTCGCCGGCATCGGCGCATTGGCCAAATTGCACTCGCTGGCGAAGATCTGGCGCTCGATGGGATCCCAGCCCGTGCCGCCATGCTCCACCGGCCAGGATGGAGCGCCCCAGCCCTTTTTCAGGAGCTCGCGCTGCCACCATACGCCGAGCTCCGGTTCGGCGAACAGCCCGGCCTGGCGGGCGTTGAGCGCCCGCTTCCCCGCCGGGTAGGCCTCGTCGATGAAGGCCCGCACGTCCTCACGGAAGCCTTGGTAATTCTTGGTGTTCTCAACGTCCGACGCAGGCGCATCGTCGGCTTTCCCAACGTAAGCGTCACGGAATGTTGCGAAGCGTTCGAGGTGGTAGCCGACCGTGCCGAACTGGCGCTCGATCTCCGTGGCGCGCTTGAAGAGGCGCCCGACGAAGAGCTCGTCGGTGGTTCCCATGCCTCCGTGCAGCTGCACGGCGTGCTGGGCGACGAACCGCAGCGCTTTGCCGACGTAGGCCTTGGTGGCGGAAACGCGTTGCATGCGCGCACCGCGCCCCAACCCTGCGAGCGCCCCCAAGGTCTCCTCGACGAAGGAGACGGCGTGCTCTCTGAGGATCGACATGTCGGCAAGGCGGTGCCGTACGACCTGGAAGTCGGCGAGCGGCCGTCCGAACTGCCGCCGCTGGCGCACATAGGCCGTGGTGTCGTCGATCAGCCGCGACATGACGCCGAGCCCTTCGGCGCAGACCAGCGCACATGCCTCGTCCAGCAGCGCTTCCAGCAACGGCAGCGCACGCCCTTCCGCCAGGAGGAGACGGTCCGCCGGAACGCTGACCGCCTCAAAAGCGAGGTCGGAGGCGGGTCGGCCCGAGATGGTACGATAGTCCCGGCGGGTCAGGCCCGGCGCCGTTGCGTCCACCAGGAACAGGGACACGCCGTCCCGATCGCCCGCCGCTCCGGCCGTGCGCGCGGGAACGAGCAGGTGGGTGGCGCGCGGCGCATCGAGCACCACGACTTTACGACCGCTCAAGCGGTAGGCCTCGCCCCGGCGGTGCGCCTGCATCGAGACTTGCGCGGGATCATAGCGCCCGGCTCTCTCACCATGTGCCAGCGCGGCGAGGAGGCTGCCTGCGACCACCTCCCCGAGGAGTTGGTCGGCGTCGGCCATCTCCGATGCCAGAAGTGCTCGCCCCGTCATCAAAGCGGTGAGGTAAGGCTCCAGTACGAGAGCGCGGCCGAATTGCGCCAGGATCATGCCCTGGTTCCGGAAGCCGCCGCCGACGCCGCCCACATCTTCCGGTAGTCCGAGCCCAGCCAAGCCGAGCGCGTCGACGAACGCCGCCCAACGTCCGCCCGCGTTCGTCAGTTCGTCGTCGGACTGGCGGCGCTGCTCCGCCTCGTCGTAGTGGCTCCTAAGGTAGCTCTCGACAGAGCGTCGCAGTTGCTCGGCGTCTTCGGCTTGCAGCTCGCGCATCGGGTCGGCGGGCGTTCGCTGCAACATCGGTCTCGCCTCCAAACGCCATTCGCCCGCCTGACGACGGTTAGTCGAGGACATTAGCGTATGCAGATGGCGCGTCGACCATAGAGCCCTTTTGGCCTCGATGCATTAAGCGGCAGCACAATTCCCAGCAGGACTTGCCGCGGGCTGATCAAAGATTGCGTGCAATCAGCAGGCGCTGGATGTCGGACGTGCCTTCATAGATCTGGCACACGCGAACATCGCGATAGATTTTGGCTAGCCCGTAATCCTCCAAATAGCCATAGCCGCCCAGCGTCTGAATGGCGCCGGAGCACACCGCCTCGGCGGTCTCGGATGCAACCAGCTTGGCCATGGATGCCTCCGTCAGGCAGGGATGGCCCGCATCCTTCAGATTGGCAGCATGAAGGACGAGCTGGCGCGCCGCTTCCAGGCGGGCGGCAAGGTCGGCCAGGCGGAAACCGACAGCCTGATGGCTAATGATGGGCGTTCCGAAGCTGGAGCGATCCTTGGCGTAGGCAACAGCTCGCTCCAGGGCGGCTTGCGCCATGCCCACGCTCTGGGCGGCGATGCCGATGCGGCCGGTCTCCAGGTTGGCAAGCGCGATGCGGTAACCCTGCCCTTCATCACCAAGGCGCAGCGCCGCAGGCACACGCATTGAGTCGAAGACCAGCGCACAGGTGTCTGACGCTTGTTGTCCGAGCTTGTGCTCTACCTTGGCAACCCCGAAGCCGGGAGTGTCGGTCGGCACCAAGAAGGCAGATAGACCTCTTTTGCCCGCCTCCGCATCTGTGACGGCGAACACGATGCACAAGCCAGCGATACGGCCGGAGGTGATAAATTGCTTGGAGCCATCGATTACGTACTGCTCGCCGTCGCGTCTCGCCCGGGTGCGGAGTGCCGAAGCATCCGAGCCCGCCCCTGCCTCCGTCAACCCGAACGCCCCGATCATGCGCCCGGCGCACAGTTCGGGCAGAAAGCGCGCCTTCTGTTCGGGAGAGCCTTGCTGCAAGAGAGCGGCGATGACCGGCGCGTTATGCACGCTGACCACCGTTGACAGTCCTCCATCACCCGCCGCCAACTCCATCAGCGCAAGCGCATATGAAACGTAGTCAGCCTCCGCACCGCCATAGTGCGCTGGTGCGGTCATGCCCAAAAGTCCGAGATCTGCAAGTTCAGCAAAGATTGCGGACGGGAAGCAACCCCGCCGTTCCCATTCCTGCGCATGAGGCGAAACGCGATTTTGCGTCCAATCACGGACCGCATCCCGAATAGCAGATTGTGTCTCGCTCAGCATTGCCTTGAGGCCTCCGGAGCGCTCGCCCCGTATTCAACCTGCCCTCTCAACTTAGTCGTTCGAAGGTGAGAGCACTTATGATCTACTAGATACCTAGACGCAATGCTTCTGGCGAAAGGGTTATGAGCTGTAATGCTCGGCGAGCAATGAGAATTTCGATTAATCGCCTAGCGCGGGTAGCGCAACATGACGGTCACTCATAGTAGGTCATCTGAGGGAATTAGGTAGCCGCCAAGCGCCGCGGTAAGGAGCTAGGCTAAACCCTCAGGAGAGAGACGAGCCCAGAGGTGATCCTGACGTGTGGATCTTGGCGAAGGTCCCCACCGCCTTCCATACGGTTGCAACTACGCCGAACCCCAGCAGTCATCGTCAGAGTAAAACGGTGGACGCTATGGAGATTAAAGCTCTCCAGTTTATCATTCGTCTGGCTGAGATCGGCAGCGTTACTCGTGCCGCGCGTGATCTCGGCATCGCCACTTCCACCCTCAGCCGCCATGTTGGGGCGCTGGAAAGCGAGATCGGCGTACTCCTTTTTGAACGCCAGCCTGGAGGCATGAGGGTCACCTCGGCTGGTCTGAGCGTTGTTCGGCTTGCTCGCAGAGTGGTCGGGGATGTTGACGCTATCCGGTGCGTCGCGGCAAGGTCTAGTCGTGCGCTAGCTGGAGAACTGCGCTTAGCCACTCAAACTCTGAGCATTGGCCCACAACTGCGGGCAGCGCTGACGGCATGGCGAGCAGCGCATCCGGGCATCGCACTGGAGTTGCTCGACATAGATGGCAACGAGACGCTCGCAGGCCTGCAGAGTCGGCGTTTCGACGCGGCCATTATCCACTCTCAAGCCACGCCCGAGCTGGCTCAACTTGAGCTCTGGTCTGAGCCATTCATCTTAGCTGTTCCTGAGACACACCCGCTTGCTAAGCAGACTAAAGTAGCTTGGGCTGATGTTCGAGCGGAGACTGTTCTCATACGCAGCGCCAAAGGGGGCGATGCGCTTAGCAGCCTACAAGTTGGCTTACTCGGACCTGGAGTGGACGTTCGCGCCCACCGTGCCGGATTGTTAGATCTGTTGAACCTGGTAGTTATGGGAGAAGGCGTCGGGCTTACTTGCAGCGACAATCGGGAAATTACAATTCCAGGCGTTTGCTACATAGACGTCAACGATGTAAATGCTCACATCGGGATCGCGCTTGCTTGGTGGAGCGAACTAGAAGATCCTGTCGTTGGCAGCTTCGTCGCGTTCATGCGCGATTGGGTCAGGGCTCGCGCGTCGACGGCAATCGCTGCGCTCGCGTGAAAGCACGATCTGAGGCTATAAACTTCGCGATGATGGGCCCAATCAATTTACCTGCCTTAATTGCATCGGTTCCGGCCTCACGGCCGATCGCCTCTCCGTAAGCTACGAGGTCTCGGTGCAAGTTTGCTGGAAGTTCTACGGTCAGCCGCACCGGCTTGTCGTCCGTGATGGGCCCGAGCTTCAGCTTCGCCATCTCTTTCCCTCAGCCTTGGTAGGGCTTGAGCACGAGGTCGCGCGTGACGATCACGCGGACCGGGAACCCTGGCCGGATCGTCAGCGTCGGTGGGATGCCGAGCGAGCGACCGACCACCTGTGAGCCCACCTGGGAGAGCGCGTTGGACGCGCCCTCCCGGATGGCCTGCACTAGGCTGTTTTCGGTGTTGGACGTCCCAGATTCCGTGCCGACGCTGAGAAGCGTGGAGAGCATAGCCGAGCGGAATAGCTGGCCCCAGTGGTTGTCCACCTGATCGGACAGGCCCGCATAGCCCTGCGGGTCTGCTGTTGATTTCCGCTGAGAGCTGACCCGGGAGGCGGCAAGTTTCCACTGAGAAG
>CAXUCS010000004.1:0-28957 GCA_964249365.1 uncultured Caulobacteraceae bacterium
GCGTCGCCGGCTGCATGGCGGCCGCGATCCCCATGATCGCCGGCATGCTCACCAAGGGCGCGATCGCGGGAGCGGAAGCGGCGGCGAATGGGGTCATGCACACCTTCCAGCGGAGCGCTGAGGCGGCAGGGACCGCCATGGCCACGGGCAATTTCAGTTACGGCGCGACCGCTGTCGACACGCACCAGTTCCACAACATATCGGGCAATCGGTTCGACACGGCTCCGTACACCAACTACGGCGGGTCTACCGCGGTTGATGACGCCGGCAACGCGCGCACGACGGCTCGCGACGGCACCTTCATCATGCAGGCCGCCAACTCCAACCTTCCCTTCACGGCTCGAGCCGGGGAGAGCCTGTCCGCAGTCGCCAGCCAGAACAGCTCTCGATATCGCGAGGTGAGCGCCGCGGTGGAGGACACCTACAGCCGCGCCAGAGCGCAGGTGGCCTCCCGACTGCAAGAGAACTCTTCCGGCTTCACGGAGGGAAGAAGCCGAACCACTACGGATGGTCTCGATGACCGGACAGGTATGCGTCAGGTATTCGAGACGCGAGATCAGGCGTCCACGTCACTTGCTCGCCGGTTGGGGATTTCTCAGACTGAAGCAGATAGTGCCGTGAGGTATCTGGCTGAGGACTTAGGAGTCAATGGGTCCGCCGGTTGGGCTTGGGGCAAGTCAGGTCTTGGGCCTTCCGCTTCTCTCGGGGGCAGCGGGAGCGTCAAAGCTGGCCACAAGGGCGAGAACTCACAAACCGACTCCTCCCAAACCACACTTGACGCGGCTCGGCAGGAACTTGAAAGCAAAGGCTTCTTCAAGGCGCGGGATCACGCAACCCAGCAGTTTGCTACTGATATCTGGTCGTCGAATTACGGTACGAACTCCGGCTTCCGTGACGTCACCAGCTCCAGCTTCTCTGACAGCTCTACGGTATCAGCATCGCGGCGACATCTTGACTCGAAGGGGGAGCGCTGGGCGCAGACGGCCGAGTACGCACAGCGGCATGATTTTAGTCGAGACGAGAATCTAGCGAACCGTATCGCGAACTACTTCGGTCAACGCTACACAGCTGGTCAGCCCGTGCGAGACGTGCACGGCGAATCCGTTCCCTTGAGCCGCCTGCTCAACCCGGTCGGGGCCGATGCAAAGGCTGTCGCAGACCTTCGTGAGGAGGCGTTACAGCGTGATGTGTACCCTGGCTTCCTGCAGTCACTTACAGCTGAACCCCGCACGATGACAGGTATCGACAAGCCTCTGCCCGCAGGGCCGCTCTTCAACACCTCCCCCTCCGCAGTTAAGCCTCTGACCCTCGGTGCCGAGATAAATCGTCAACTCGGAGGAGTCCCGTCGCGCAACAATCTGGACGCTCCGGTTGCGGAAGGTCTCGAAGATCTTCCCAGCCATGCGCGCCGGGGTGAACGACTCGTAGATCAGGCGTTCGGGGATGCACCCAAACTGGAGGATCGTAGGCGCAATGTCGAAGCCGGTCATTTCATGACGGGAGCGAAGCGCATTCGAGCTGCGATACCCCCACGATGAAGACTAATTGCTTCGTCAATTCGTTCTCAGGCCAACACTCCGCGAGTGCGCAGTGCCTTCCGGTAGATTTGACCGACGTACAGAACCAATGTGCCGGCTGCAGCTGTGACGACACCGAACCCAACAGCGAGAAACATATCCTCGTACGTGCCATGCTCGTAGTTGATGGACGCAATAACCCAGCTGACTATACTGCCGAGCAAAAGGGCGATGCCTGCTGCCATTTGACCGTATACGTTCAATGCTACCATGAACGGCCCAGACGACACTTCAAGATCAGCCGCGTAAATCGCCGCAGCGCGCCTCGGGATCCGGATCGTCACCGCATCCTGATCGCCGTCCTGACCCGTCATGGCTTCGCCTCCCACGGACGACGATACGCGCCTCGACCGATTTGCACCAGCCGAGAGCGTGTGAACCTGGAGCGGTACTTTCCCGGCCAGGTGCGGCCGGTCACTAGGCGCTCAGCTGTGACCGGCCGGCAACCTCCATCAGCGGCCGCTACCGCGACGGCCTCCGATAGGCCGCCGCAACGCGAGCTCGTTCGCCAGGACCCAGGGCTTTGGCAAGGTGAGGGTCAGGGCGCCGTCGCCGTTGACGTACTCGACGTTTTGGTCGGCGAGCGCGGCTGTCGGGAGCAGCTCCGGGACGTGAACCTGGACGTCGCGCCGCTTGGGCTTCAAGGTCCAAGGCGCCCCGTCCTCTGGCCGAAGCCGGATCGCCGCGCCGGCGTCGTCCTGGCCGAACTGCACCTTCACGCTCTTCCCCACCTCGAACCCGAGCTGCTCGGCAAGGGCGCCAGGGATGCAGATGGTCACCGTGCCGCCTTCGGTGCTGATGCGCGGCTTGAGCGGGCTACTGCCCACTCCGTGGCGAACGTCGAGAAACTCCATGGCCTGCTCCCTCTAAGTCGTGGTGCAACGATTATGGAAGGACGTGCGTCACAGCACAAGCAAAACCCTGGATAAAGTAGGTTTGAAACGAGGGGTACGACATGCGGGACCAAGAACCACAAGCTTACATGATTGATGACGTCAGGTATGACGGCGAAGACGCCTGCTTCCAGGAGGCCTTATCCGAGGTCTACGCCTTGCGTCTGCGCCCCCTCTGCCTCTGCCGGCCTGAGGGCCTGCCGATGTACGTCGCCAAGATGCACGGTCGGCTCATGGTGAAGCGCATGCCCATGACGGGTCGTTCGCATGATCCAAGTTGCGCGTCCTACGAAGCGCCCGACGAGGTCGGGGGGCTCGGCCAGCTCCGTGGGGCGGCGATCCAGGAGGATCCGGATGAGGGGGTGACCATCCTCAGCCTCGGCTTCCCCTTCACCAAGGGTGCGGTGAGGAGGGCGCCTACGCCGAGCGAGGTCGAGCCCGATACGGTGAAGGTGGAGAAGGCCCGGCTCAGCCTCCTCGCCACCTTGCATTACCTTTGGCGGGAAGGGGAGCTGACCCGCTGGTCCCCTGGCATGACGGGTAAGCGCTTCTGGGGGCTCGTTCGCCGGCAGCTCTTATCGGCGGCGGAGGGGGCTCGGGCCAAGGGTCAGCCGCTGGTGGAGCGGCTCTACATACCCGAGCCCTTCTCTGTGGAGCAAAAGGTAGAGATCGCGGGCCGTCGGACAGGCTTGCTGGCCAAGATGATGACGGCCGGCCCGGCCAAGCAGCGGCCCCTCAAGCTCCTCATCGGCGAAGTCAAAGCCTTCGAGACCGCACGGTACGGCGTACGGATGGTGGTGAAGCACTGTCGCGACTTTTCCTTCTTCGTCAGTGATGAAGCAAACAAAAGACTGGCGAACCGCTTTGAGCGCGAACTCGCAGCTTGGAACGGCTTGGCCGACAGCCATCTCATGGTCATCGCTCTCTTCTCGGTCCCGCCGTCGGGATTTGGCCAAATCGAAGAGGCGGCCCTTATGCTCACCGACGAACACTGGCTCCCCGTGGACGGCGGACTCGATCTTGCGCTGCTCGGCGGCCTCGTCCGCGAGCAACGCCGGTTCGAGCGCAGCCTTCGGTTCAACATGCCGACGAACAAGCCGCTCGCGGTGGCGGTTCTGCAGGACACATCGCCTAAGCCGACCGCGCTCTACATCGAACCGGCCGGCGCGTCGGAGGCCTTCTCGCAGGCTGCGGCGGCGCTGATCGAACGCCAAGCGGCGGATCTGTCAGCCTGGACCTGGAGCGCAGGCGAAGGCGCAATGCCGAAACTTCCGCCCAAGGCGCGGTTAGACGCCGAGAGACGCGTCAGCGTCCTGCCGGTTTACCTTCTGCTCAGCGAGGATTCCTCCCAGTCGACCGAGATCGTGACCCTGCGGTCACCACGTCGACGCGAAACACCCGGCGAGGCCTCAGGCCTGGTCGCCGAGATCCGGGAGCGACTTTGCACTTTCGCCCGGCTGACCCAAGACGAGCTCAGGCAATGCGGGCGGCCGGTCCACGTCAGGCCTGAGGGTGAGGGCCAGGTCTACCGACGTATTTCCGCAGAGGATGCACAACGGCTGCGCTTGGCGGACCGCCAACGTGCCCAAACCGAGCCACAGCCCTCCCTCGTACTCGAGGTCAGCTGATGGGTGTTCAGGACCGCGATTGGTGGCGCGAGCACTACAAGGAGCAGCGCAGGCGTGAAGCGCAAACCGGCGCGCATCGACTCAACGTCAGGGGCAGCTCTCGGCCACTCACCGAGCCTTGGTTCACACGTCGCAGCAGCGCCTGGGCCGCGATCTTCATCAGCTTGGTCGCTCTAGCTGCAACCTCTAACCTCGGGCGACGCGTTGTGGCTGACCTCCTTGATCTCGGGCGTACGGCGCCGACTACGCCGCCACTTCCCACGTTGGCCGCCGTCGAAGCGAATTCGTCGGGCTTGGGCCCTTCACCGCCGGCTCCAGACTATGAAGCAGATGTTGAGCCGTTCCCGGACAGCGGCTCAGTCGTCTACTCGCGTCTGGTAGAGGAGCCCACGTCTCAGCTCCACCTCCTGACGAATGTGGGCGACGGGCGTAAGTTCGTTGTGCGCCTCTACGACGTGACGACCAACGAGCTCGTGGCCGCGATCTACCTCAAGGGCGGCCACCAAGTCACCATCCGCGCGCCGTATGGTGCCTTTCGCTTGAAGATCGCCTCGGGCCGGAAGTGGCTGGGTGAAACCTCATTGTTCGGGATGAGCGGAGAGGTTGAAGAGACCGACACTCCTTTGATGTTCTATCCCCTTTCGAGCGGCGGCTCTGTCGGACAGACCGTAGTTCTTTCAGACGTCTTGAACGGCAATCTTCGGGAGCACGCAATCGCAGGCCGAAATTTCTAAGGTTCAGCGGACTCGGGCGTCGATAAGAACGTCCGCCCAAACCCAATCTGAGCCAGGGTGGCGCCGAACCTCGACTTCCTGCCCGGTTCTCGCTTACGCTGGTGTTGGGCCGTCTCCATGCGGCCTGGGGCGTGAGAACCCCTCGTTGGCGGCGTGTGTGCCGCCGTCACCAGCACTCCTCGACCCTATGGTCGGGGAGGCGTCAGTGCATGTCCAGGGCGCGAGCCTAAAGACTGACGCGGCTCTCCAACGAGGCTTCTCAACTCCCCGATCACCAGGAGGGGAGGGGGCGCGTGGGTAAAGCCGTCGAGAAGCTTCAGCCGTCACCGCGAGGGAAAGTCGCCCGCTCCGAGAGCGGGTCAGGGTCGGGCGGTGCGACGCCGACGAAGCGGAGCCCGCCTCACCCTGTCGACGTGCACGTTGGCCTGGAGGTCCGCCGTCTTCGCAAGGGCATGGGCCTGTCGCAAGACAAGCTGGCGGAGTCGATCGGCCTGACGTTCCAGCAAGTTCAGAAGTACGAGCGAGGAGCCAACCGGATCAGCGCGTCAAAGCTTCTGGAAATCGGTGCCTTTCTGGGCGTACCCGTCGCTTACTTCTTCAACGGTTTGCCGGGGCAAGTCTTCGCGGACCGGCTTGCCTCGTCGTCTCGCCCGGCGCAGACGAGTCCCAACGAGGCGCTGGCTCTACGCATCGGGCAGCTCCGGCGACACAAGCGCCGGCTTCTAGACCAGCTCGTCGAAGAAATGATGGAAGACGAAGGCCGGCCGCCCGGCCGGAAGGACGCCCCCGAGAAGGCAGGATCGTAGACGGGTGGCTGAACGCAGCCCACGCGGCGAAGTGCTGTGGTGGACGACCGTGATCGGCTGTCTTCTAGCGAGCGTCGAATTTGGCCTGTTCGCCTTCCTGACACAGTAGGATCGAGGTGCGAAGGCGTGCCTGAGCGTCCCCACTCCTTGCAGGTGCTCCCCGACGGCCTGCCGGATCCCCCTTCTACGACGCCTTGCTCTCATGGGAGGCGGAGGCCTTCTTAAGGGTTCGCAGTGCAAGCTGCGTCCATGGCGCGAAGCACGAAACCGAAGGCTCTCGCGGCCGAGCCGCCGGTCGGGTTCTTACCTCTGCAGCCCCCCCGCATGGTGGCCAGTCCGCCGACAGGCGAGGGATGGCGCCACGAGATCAAGCTGGACGGCTACCGCATGCAGCTCCGCGTCGGCCGGAGTGGCTCGGCTTGGTACTCCCGCAACGGCAATGCCTGGACCTCGCGCCTGCCTGATTTCGCAGGCAACGCCGCCGCCCTCGGGGCCGCGGTGTTCGACGGCGAGCTCTGCGCGCTCGATGGCGAGGGATCGCCCAACTTCTCCGCGCTGCGTTCGGCCATGGGCAGCCGCCAGGTCGGCAGCATCAGGGGCGACCTGACCTTCTTCGTCTTCGACCTGCTCTTCGATGGCGCCGTGGATCTCCGCCCCAAGCCGCTGGCGGAGCGGCGCGCCCGTCTCGAGATCGTCGGCATGACGGGGACGGGCAGGGTGCGCCTTACAGAAGCGCTGCCAGGAGGCGGTCAAGCGCTCCTCACGGCCGCCTGCCGGCTCGGGCTGGAGGGCATCGTCTCCAAGCGGCTGGACGCCGCCTATGAGGCGCGGGAAGGTCGGCGCGCGGACAGCTGGGTCAAAGCGAAATGCCGGCCGGCCCAGGAGGTGGTCGTGGGCGGCTGGGAAATGAACGGCTCCCGCTCCCGCTCGCTCCTGGTCGGCGTCTACGAGGGCGAGGTGTTCCGCTACGTCGGCGCGATCGGCACAGGGTTCAGCGCGGCCGTCGTCGCCGAAGTGTTGCCGCAGCTCCGCAGGGTGGAGGCGGAGCGCAGCCCCTTCCAGGCGGGTTCCCCGCCGCGCCCCAGCGTCTCGATCCACTGGACCCGGCCGGAACTCGTGGCGGCCGCGGAGATCGCCGAGTGGACCGCGGCCGACCAGCTGCGCCAGGCGAGCTTCAAGGGCCTGCGTGAGGACAAGCCGGCCCGGTCCGTCGTACGCGAGCGCCCGGGCCTGTAGACCATCTGAGCACCGTTAGAGCAGCAGCTTGGCGCAGGAACGCCGCGTCCCGCGCATTGACTCCGGCCCGCTCCGGAACGAATAGCGAACGCCGCCTTTTATCGGCCGGCAGGTTCGTCATGGGTAACGCCGCACGATCACGATCGCTAGAGGAGTTGCGGGCGCAGATCGCGGCCGTCGAGCGCTCGCACCGCTCGCCTCAGGGCTCCATCCCCTTCGGGATAGAGGCGCTGGACGCTCAGCTTCCTTCCGGAGGACTCCGGCTGGGGGCTCTTCACGAGATCGCGGGCGGCGGGTTCGGCGCGGTTGCCGTCCTTTTCGTCGCGGGCGTCGTCGCCAGAATGGAGGGGCCGGTCCTATGGTGCCTGCGCCAGCGGGACCTGTTCGCCCCGGCGCTGGCGGGCGTCGGCTTGCATCCGGAGCGGGTCCTCTATGCGGAGGCTGGCGACGAGAAGGGTGTGCTCACCGTCCTGGAAGACGGACTTCGCCACGGCGGCTTGAGCGCCGTCGTCGGCGAGGTGGGCGGCTTGGCCATGACCGCTTCGCGCCGGCTGCAACTGGCGGCGGAGGAGGGGGGTACGACCGCCTTTGCCGTAAGGCGCTGGCGGACTCCCTCCGCGGCGGCCGACTACGGCCAGCCGACCGCCTCCGTAAGCCGCTGGCGCATTTCGGCCCTGCCGGCGACGCGGGAGGTGGTGGCGGGGCTGATGGGTCGGCCGCGCTGGCTGGTGGAGATGATGCGGTGTCGAGGGGCTCAGGCGTGCGAGTGGGAGCTGGAGGCCTGCGATGAGAAGGGTCGTCTCGCTGTACCTGCCGAGCTGGCCGACCGATCAGCGGCGCAAAGCCAGAGGTCGCGCCGCGCCGCGCGCTGAGGCGCCGTTTGCGATCACCGCCACCGCTCGATCGGTGCGTCGAGAAGGGCAGATGCGGAGCGACCCTGCTCATGGCAAATACGCGTCAGAGGTGTGGTTGAAAACATGTCCAAGCCCTTCTCAATCGTGATCCTTGGCGGCGGCAGCTCGGGCTGGATCACTGCGGCTTGGCTAATTAAGCAGTTCGGTGATCATCCGGATGTGCAGATAAGTCTCGTCGAGTCACAGACGACTGGCATTATCGGCGTCGGCGAGGCGACGATTCCGCCGCTGTTGAACTTCTTACGTATGTTGGAAGTCTCAGAAGACGCGTTCATGCGCGCGACCAGCGCGACCTTCAAAAACGGCATTCTCTACAAGGACTGGGCATGGGCGCCGCGAGAGGGCGGGAGTCGCCACTCTTATTTCCATCCTTTTGACGGCTTCGACATCCTCACCTTCAATCCCGGTGCTTGGTGGCTAGCCCATAGAGCCGGCCAGCCAGGGGCTGACTATGCCCGCGACATCTGCGCGCAAAGCACGCTCGCGATCGAGGGCTTGGCGCCGCGTACCCGAGGGACGCCTGCTTATCAGGGCGACCTTGGCTATGCATATCACTTTGACGCTGAGAAGTTCGCGGATTTCCTGAAGACTTGGTGCGTCCAGCGCGGACTGAAGCATCAACTAGCTGACGTCGCAACTGTGCTGAAGACGGCTGAAGGTCGGATCGCGGCATTGAAGACAGAGGCGGGAGCCAAGATCGAGGCCGAGCTGTTCGTAGATTGCAGTGGGTTCAAGGGCTTGCTGATCAATGAAGCCCTCGGGACGCCTTTCGAGCGTTTCGGTGGGGAGCTTTTCTGCGATCAGGCTGTAGCGATCAGGCTACCGGAGCCGGAGGGCTCGCCTCTTCGTCCTTACACTACCACAACCGCTTGGTCCTCAGGATGGCTGTGGGAGATCGACCTCCTCGCCCGGCGAGGCGTCGGCTATGTTCACTCAAGCCGGCACACCAGCTTCGAGGAGGCGGAAACCGCCCTCCGCACCCACCTCGGGCCGGCTGCTGACCAGTTTCCGGCCAGGCGCTTGAAGATGCGAGTCGGCCGTTCAGCTCGCCTTTGGTCGAGCAACGTCGTCGCTATCGGCCTCTCAGGTGGCTTTATAGAGCCGCTAGAGTCGACCGGCATCTACTTGGTCGAGTATGGAGCGCGTCTTCTTGCAAAGGCCCTGACCGCCATCATTCCAGCCACCCTGACCGCCCGGACTGAAGGCCAGGACGTCGGGTCGACCAGCGCGCCGTCGATCCCGTTGGAGGACTTGCTTCTACGCCTCCAGCGTCAGTACAACGACACCTTGGCGGCAAGATACGACGAGATCAAGGACTTCGTGAAGTTGCATTTCTTCCTGAGCCGAAGGTTCGACTCAGCGTTCTGGCGAGACAACCGTGATCCAGCTTCCATCTCAGATCAACTGCGGAGCCTGCTGGAGCTGTGGATGTATCGTCCGCCGGACAGCACTGACTTCCCGGATCGCAGCGCCTTGTTCAATCATGCGAACTGGCTCTACATCCTGCTCGGGATGGGTTGGAGACCAAGGCTGATCGACAGGGCGAATGGCTTTGCGTCCCGGGAGACCGGACAGACCCTGCTGAGACGGACCGCCGACGATCTAAGGCGAGGGCGTGAGCGCTTGAGTTTGCAGGCCGCCTACTTCGCCCAGGTGGAGGCCTGAGCCGTATCGCTCCCGCTCAAGCCTCCGCTCCGACGATGCCGAAGGAGGCGAGGTCGATGGTGGCGGGGACCTCGTTGACGGACAGGACAGCGAGTCGCGGGAGCGTGCGGCGCGTGAAGGTCTTGAGTTGACGGCGGACGTCTGGTCCGCAGAGTAGGACGGGGCTCAGGCTCTGCTGGATCATGGACTCCGCCATCGGAATCAGACCTTGCATGAGTCGATCGGCTAGGCGCGGCTCAAGGGTCAGCGCGCCCTTGCCCGCGCTCCGTCGAACATTGTCCGCGAGCTGAGCCTCCACGGTGGGCGCGAGGCTCAGGACCGAGAGCTCATCGTGGCCGATCCGCAGGGCGTTGCAGATCATGTAGCTTAGCCTTTGGCGCACAAGCTCGGTCAGGTCCGCGGCGTCCTTCGTCGTTCGGCCGCCGTCGGCCAAGGCTTCCACGATCAGGTCGACGTTGCGGATCGAGACGGTCTCGGCGAGGAGGTTCTGCAGGACGCGCTGAACGTCCGAGACGCTGAGGATGGAGGGAATGAGTTCCTCCACCAGGCCCGGCTGGCGCGTCCGTACACCTTCAAGCATCGACACGACGTCGGCGCGGGAGAGGAGAAGGCCGGCCTCCGCCCGAATGACCTCCCCGAGGTGCGTCAGGACCACGGTCATGGGATCGACCAGAGTGTAACCATAATCCTGGGCGCGGCCATGCCCAGCCGGGTCGATCCACACGGAGGGAAGGCCGAAGGCGGGGTCCTTCACTTCCGGCCCGGGCAGGGTTGCGGTCGCGCCGATCGTGCGGATGGCCAGGGTCTTCTCCGCGTGCAGCTGCCCCCTCCCGAACCGCGCGCCGAGCAGGTCGATCTCGTAGTCCCGAGGACCCAGATGGCCGCCATCTTGGAAGGTCACGGCCGGAAACGCGAAGCCGCTGGTCTTCTCGAACTGGCTCCGCAGCGCCGCGATCCGGTCACTCAGGACGGGCTTTTGCGCTTGCCAGTGCGCGCTGAGTTCGCGACCCAGGAGCACCTCGATGGGCGCGGCCGTCCGGCTCTCCTCGCCGCCGCCCTCCGTGCTGGTCTGGTCGAGGACCGCGCCCACGAGATCTTCATCGGGCTTGCGGCGAGAAGAGAACCACAGGCCCCCTGCGCACGCGACGAGTATCAGGATCGGCCACTTGGGCATGCCCGGAAGCGCGAGGAGAACGAGCAGCGCGGACATGACGATGAGCGGGATCTTGGGGACGGAGGCCAGCTGCGTCAGCACCTCCAGGCTGAGTTGCCGATCCGCGGACGACCGAGTAACTATGATCCCGGTCGCAATCGAGATGATCAGGGCGGGCACCTGGGTGGCGATGCCGTCTCCAATCGTCAGGAGGGTAAAGGTCTGCAGCGCTGTCAGCCAGTCCATGCCCATCTGCGCGATGCCGATGATCCAGCCGGCAAAGATATTGATGAGAAGGATCACGATGCCGGCGATCGCGTCGCCCTTCACGAACTTGCTAGCGCCGTCCATTGCGCCATAGAAGGCCGCTTCCTTCTCCAGCTCCTTGCGCCGCCGCTTGGCCTCATTCTGATCGATCAGACCCATGTTGAGGTCGGCGTCGATGCTCATCTGCTGGCCGGGGACGGCGTCGAGGACGAAGCGCGCCGCGACCTCAGATACTCGCTGAGCGCCCGATGTCACCACCACGTACTGCACGACGACAAGGATGAAGAAGACCACTAGGCCGATCACGAAGCTGCCGCGCACGGCGAAGGCGCCGATCGACCCGATCACGTCGCCGGCCTGTCCGTGGCTGAGGATCAGGCGCGTCGCGGCGACATTCAGCGACAACCGGTACAAGGTCGCGACGAGAAGGAGCGAGGGGAAGGTCGAGAAGGCTACTGGCTTCTCGACGTAGAAGGTCATCAGGAGGATGGTGAGCGCAAAGGCGAAGTTGATGATGATCAGAAGGTCGATCATCATAGGTGGCACGGGCGAGAACAGGATGGCGAGGATCCCGATGACCCAGACGACCAGGATCAGATCCTGATTGGAGCGCAGGAAGCTCTTGATCATGATGCGCGTCCTGCAGAGCGGCGGCCCGCGCTGCGCAGTTGGATGTAGATGCCGGCGATCTGACGGTAGAACGACTCGGGGATCGCGCGTTCGAACCGGGCCTTGGCGTAGAGCGCGCGCGCAAGCGGCGGGTCTTCGACCACGTGCACGCCGTACAGCAGGGCGAGCTGGCGCAGCCGAAGCGCCGACCTGTTCTGACCCTGTGCGACCACGAGCGGCGCGCTCATGAGGGAGGGGTCATACCGCAGGCCGACGGCATAGTGGGTCGGGTTGGTGACCAGGACATCGGCGGTCTGCATGTTCTGGGCGCTCTTGGCGTCTCGAGAGAACTGGCGGTGAAGCTGACGGCGTTTCTGCTTCAGCCGCGGGTCGCCTTCGCGGTCGCGCAGTTCCCGCCTGACCTCCCTGCGGCTCATCCGCATCTCTTTGGCGAACTGCTGGCGGACGATGAGCTGATCGAGAACCGCGAAGGCGGCTGCTACGCCCAGGACGAGCAGCAGCATGCGCCGTCCGCCGGCGAGCATCGCCGACGAAAGGTCGTTCACGTCAGCGATCGCCGGGATCTGCGCCTTCCAAGCCGACCCGATCACGAACGCCGTCGTTGCCGTGTAGAGGATGGCCTTGAAGATCTGCTTGGAACTCTCGATCAGAAGGCGAGGAGAGAAGAACTTCTTCAGCACTCGGGCGGGGTTCAGACGGCTGAAATCCAGACTCAGGGTCTCGGTCGTGAACACGGGACCGGTTTGCATCACCTCGCCCGCCAGCACGAAGGCGAAGACGAGCGCGGGCAGGAGGATCACGGGTGAGACCATCATCCACGCCAGTCGGGCGAGGAGGTCCGGCAATGCGGCTGAGCTGGACGATCCTGTGAGGGCGTCCCTCATGGCGGCCGCCAAACGAACCCCGGTCTCGGAGGCCTTGGCGCCCATGAAGCTGGCGACGGCGGCAAGCACCAGGAAGAAGCCGAGATCGGGTCCTCTCGCCACCACCCCGCGCTCGCGCGCCTTGGCGAGCTTGTAGGGTGTCGCCTTCTCCGAACGGTTCTGTTCCTCTCCGGACTCCGCCATCCTGTCAGACCAAGCCGGGCATCGCCTCGAAGGCGAGGCGGAGCAGATGGAACAGCAGTGAGCCCGAGGCGCCGACAACGACCGGAGCCGTGATCAGGGTGACGAACGTCTTCACCTGAAGTCCCAAGACGAGGACGTTCATCTGGGGCAGGGTTCGCGACATCAGGGCGATGGCGAGGTCGGTCAGGAAGAGGCTCGCGATGACGCCGCCCGCGACCCCGAAAGCGACTGCGAAGACCGTCGAAATGTACTGGGTGAGCCGCGGTAGGGACGCCAGCGTTGGGAGCGACCCCAAGGGCGCGGCCCGGACGGATGCGGCGAAGACGCGCACGAGCTCCTCGGGACCCTGCGTCGTGACGAAGATCGCACCTGCGGCGAAGGCGAGCACGGTGCCGAACAGCGGCGTCTGGTTGCGCGTGCCTGGATCAATCAGGAGCGCCAGCCCGTAGCCAGCCTGGATGTCTATGGTGCGACCGGCTGTATAGAGCGCGGCGAATGCGAGCTGGAGGGCCAACGCCAAGCTGGCGCCGATCATGAGTTCGCCCGGCGCGAGCTGGACGGGTGGGGCGCCCGCCGCCAGAGGCTGAGCGATGTCGGGCTGCGAGCCGACGAGGACGGCGGCCAATCCGAACCCCAGGAGGACGCGGAAAATCGCTGGCGTTGGCACGAGGCTGAAGGGCGGCGAAAAGGCGAGGGCGGGCGCGATCCTAAGCCCGATCAGGAGGCTTGCGGCGACCCAACCGCTGAAAGCGTCGGCGAGCATCCTAGCTCAAGGAGGGAATGAGCCGGAAGGCGTAAAGGGCGAATTGCGTGATCTGCACGAGCATCCAACCGCCGAGAAGGGCAAGTACAATCGCCGTAACGAGTAGCTTTGGAACGTAGCTGAGCGTCATCTCCTGCAACTGCGTCGCAACCTGCAGGATACTGATCAGCACGCCCACGGCAAGCGCAGCGAACAGCACTGGACTCGAAACAGTGAAAGCTCGCCAAAGCATTTGGCGCATGAGCTCGATCGCCTGATCGGGACCCAAGGTCGCACTCCCAACACGCTTCCGCCGAGACGGACACTAGGTCGACACTACAGCGTGAGGCTAACATGTGAGCGGGCCAGGAGCAAACGTCCTGCGAGTCCAGAGGTGCTACAAAACGCGCGGTTGTGGCCCCTCAAGCGCCTAGATTACCGTTTCGGGCATGACAGGCATCATAGACGCGGTCAACCTCATCCTGTCCCGCTCAGAGCGACAGGTGGAGCTTGCCGGGCAAAATGCCGCCAACGTTCAGACACCTGCCTACAAGCGGCTGGTTAGTTTCGAAGGCGTGATGAAGGCGGCAGCGGGGGCGAAGCCGGGGCGCGGCCAGTCGGACGTCCACGCCGACTTCACGCCCGGCAAGCTGATGGACACGGGGCGCTCCTATGACCTCGCCATCGCTGGCGACGGCTTCTTCGTGGTCGGCGGCGGCGACGCCCCACGTTACACCCGGCTTGGCCGGTTCGACCTCGACCAGGATGGGCGGCTTGTGACCAGCCAAGGCCTCGCCCTCCAGGTGGAAGGCGGCGGCGACTTGGTCCTGAAGTCCGGCGACATCAAAGTCGCCAGCGACGGGGCCGTGAGCGAGGACGGGGTTCCCGTCGCCAAGCTCGCCATCGCATCCCTCGACCCAGGGGCGGCGACCCCCGTAGGAGACGGCGTTTACAGCGCCGGACCCGGCGGCGTCGGAACGATGGAGAACCCAACGGTTCTGCAGGGCAAGCTGGAGGGCTCCAACGTCTCGATGGGCGCGGAGATGGTTCAGGTCATGGCCGCGCTGCGACAGGCCGAGACCGGCCAGCGCCTCGCGACCGTCTACGACGACCTCATGGGTCGGGTGCTGCAAACACTGGGGCAGGTGACGTGAACGGGGCCTTTTACATCGGCGCGACAGGTCTGCAGGCGCAGGAACGCGCTCTGGACGTGGTCGCCAACAACATCGCGAACCTCAACACGAACGGGTTCAAGCGATCCCAAGCTCGTTTCTCGGAGCTGGTCGGCGCCTCCGCCACGACAAGCCGGGAGAACGTACAGGACGGCCACGGAGCGGAGACGCCGCTGTGGGGTGTGGACGTCGATACGTCTCCCCTCGACATGACGCAGGGAACGCTCACTCAGACCGGACACCCCCTTGACGTCGCGATCAATGGGCCTGGCTTCATCGAGCTCATGGGGGCTGCGGGGCAGGTGCAGCTGTGGCGTGGGGGAACCCTGCAGGTGAACCCGGACGGCTATCTGGCCGCAGCCGATGGAACGCCTCTGAAGGCGATGATCTCGGTGCCTGAGGGTGCGACGAATCTGACGATATCGGGATCAGGCGCCGTGAGCGCGACCGTGGACGGCTCGGCCACCAAGACCATCGGACAGATCGACGTCGTTCAGGAGAAGAACCCGGCCGGCATGAGCTTGACCTCGCCCGGCCGATACGAGCCGGAAAACCTGAACGATGTGACGAGCAGCGCGGCGGGCGATGCTGGGGCCGGTGTCCTTGTCCAGGGCTCCCTGGAGACCTCAAACGTCGACCTCTCGACGGAGATGATCACCATGCTCCTGATGCAGCGCGCCTACGCCTCCAACGCACAGATCGTCCAGGCTGGCGATCAACTGATGTCTATCGCCAACGAACTGCGCCGCTAAGGCCGAGCGCCCGAAACCTCCTTCCAGTCACGAGCGTACGCATGCCCCTGCCATGTCCTGCGTTGTTCCACGACGCGGCCGTAGAGTCCCGGACGGTGACCCTGGCCCAGGTGGCCGACCTGGGCTGTCTGCCAGCCTCTTTCCGCGAAAAGCTGGCCGGGCTTGCTGTGGTGGTCGTGCCGCGTGGCCGATCCCGTCTGGTCCTCTCCGCCGGAGCGCTCGCGGCGCGGATGAGGGCGACCGCACCGGCCGCCAGCCGCTGGTTTCCCGAGCCATCGGTCGAAACGGTCGTGGTCACCGTGCCCCCCGCCCGCCAAGCGAGCCGAGACGAAGGGGCGGAGTGTCTGCAGGTCGTGAACCCGATCGCGTCTGGTTCAGCGCCGGTCGAAGCCGACTTCAAGGCGGCTGCCTGCGGGACGGAGATGCAGGATCGTCCCTTCCGGTACGACGTCAGCGTCGGCGCGGTCAGGGCGCTCCGCGACGTGGAGGCCGGCGAGATCACGCAAAGTCTTCCAGCGGCCCTGGTCTCGACGATCCGGCCGGGCGACGCCCTCTACGTCTCCGCCCAGAGCGGTCCTGTCCAGGTCGAGCGAGAGGTTCGCGCGGTTCAGCCCGCCACCCCGCACCACCCGATGTTCGTGCGCAGCGAGGACGGCGCCGTCTTCCCCGTCCCACCCGTGGAGACCTCGAGATGACTCTCTCGCCCTCCTTCCTACGCCCGGCCGGCCTGTTGGCGCTTTTGGCCTTCGGGCTAGGCGCACCTCAGGCTTGGTCGGAGAACCTCTTCCAGGCCAGCAGCTTCTCCCAGATGGCGTCCGATCGGCGGGCGGCCGGTCTTGGCGACACGCTCACGGTCATCATCAATGAGACTTCGGCGGCCTCGAACTCCAACCGGACGAGCACGGCCAAGGCCAACGGCTTCCTGGGTCAGATCACCCTCGGAAACGCGCTCAGCCGATCGATCCAGCTCGGCGGATCAAACTCCTTCACCGGCAACGGCGAGATCAACCATGCGGGTAAGATGGTGGCGCAGTTCAGCGTCCTCGTGGACGAGGTCCTGCCCAACGGCGATCTCAGCATCTCGGGCTCCCAATCGCTCAACATTAATGGAGAGAAGACCCACATCCGGCTGAGCGGTCGCGTGCGACCTGCGGATATCTCAAGCACCAACTCGGTGCTGTCCAGCAACCTGGCCGACGCCGTAATCGAGTACCAGGGCCGCGGCTTCACGACCAACGCCGCCAAGCCTGGGCTGGTCACCCGCGTCTTCAACTGGCTCGGCCTGATCTGATGCGCCCGCGCCTGTTCGTCGCTGCTGTCCTGTTCCTGGCCCTCACCGCGACGCCCGCCCTGGCGGACTCGGTCAGGCTCAAGGACCTCGGCCGCTTCCTGGGTTGGCGCGACAACGCGCTGATCGGCTATGGCCTGGTGACGGGGCTGACGGGGTCGGGAGACTCGCCCCATAGCGCCATGACCCAGCGCGCGCTCTCCAACGTCCTCAACCGGCTCGGCGCCAGCGTGCCTCCCGAGGTGATGCAGAGCCGCAACGTCGCTGCGGTGCTGGTGACCGCGACGCTTCCGCCCTCCGCCAACCTCGGCGATCGCATCGATGTCGCGGTCTCCTCGGCCGGAGATGCGCGCAGCCTGGTCGGCGGCACGCTGCTGATGACGCCGCTCCTCGGGCCGGATCAGCGGGTCTATGCGCTCGCCCAGGGCCCGCTGGTGGTGGGCGGCTACCGCTTCGATAGCAGCGTCAACCGCGAGCAGAAGAACTACCCGACCTCCGGCACCATGCCGGGCGGAGCCACTGTCGAGCACGCCGTGCATGCCGACCTCCTGGACGGCCAGGGACAGCTCACCTTCATCCTCAACGAGCCCGACTTCACGACCGCCGAGCGCATCCGAGACGGGGTCAACGGAGTGCTCGGTATGGGCGCTGCCCGGGTGTCGAGCGCCAGCGCGGTGCGGATCCGTGTGACGGGGGCAAGCGGCGACCTCTTCGACCTCGTTTCGCGCCTCGAAGGCGTCGTCGTCTCCCCGGACCTGGGCGCGGTCGTGGTGGTCAACGAGCGGACGGGGACGGTGGTCTCGGGCGGCGGCGTCCAGATCTCCAGCGTCGTGATCTCCCAAGGCGACATCCGCGTCTCCGTCAGCCTGGACGACCAGGCTGTGGTCGATCCGCCCGCCTTCTCCCTTCATCAGAACGGGGAGCGGAGCGGGCTTACGGTGACGAACACGCGCCTGCTGGTCACCGAGCCGAGAGCGGACGCCGTGGTGAGGTTTCCGAACACGACCGTGGCGGACCTCGTGTCAGGTCTCGAGCGCGTTCACATCAACACCCGGGGGATGATCGCAGTGCTCGAGGCGATCAAGGCCGCGGGCGCACTGCATGCTGACATCGTCGTCCAGTAGGAAGGTGCACCATGAGTAGCCTCCCGACCGCTATCATCCTCAAAGAACTGGACTGCCTGACGATGCGGGCGACCGTGTCGGCGCAGAACATCGCCAACGCCGGCACGCCGGGGTATCGCCCGGTCTACGTCGCCTTCGAAGGCGCGCTCTCGCGGGCGGCCGCGGAAGGCCCCGCGGCGGTGGCCGCCCTTCAGCCCCGGCTGGAGCCCGAGGCGGTTGGGGAGGGCGGGATGCGCCTGGACATGGAGGTGGCGAGGGCGTCCCAGACCGCCATGCGCTACGAGGCGCTGATCGAGATGCTCGGTCAACGCCTCCAGGACAGCTCAGTCCCGCTGGCGGAGGGCTGACCATGCAGGCTCTCGAAATCAGCCTGTCCGGGATGGACGTGGAGTGGCGTCGCCTGGAGGTGATCGCCAACAATCTTGCGAACGCCGGGACGATCTACACGGCCGGCGGGGACAAATTCCGCCCCATGCGGCTCATCTCCGGTCCGCGCACGAGCTTCACTCAGCATCTGCAGGGCGCGTCTGGCCGCGCCGGTCCGGAGGGGGCGACGAGCGGCGTCGCGGTCTATGGCGAGGAGCCTGTCGACCTCCCGCCCCGCCGCGTCTACGAGCCGTCCAACCCTCAGGCCGACAGTGAAGGCTATGTCACCTATCCCGGCGTCGACCAAGCCGGAGAGATGACGCAGCTCCTGAAGACGTCGCGCGCCTATGAGTCCAACGTCGTGGCGATGAACATCGCCCGGCAGATGTACGCAAAAGCCCTCGAACTCGGACGGTGACCATGACGATCGCTCCAGTCGCCCCTGTTGGCGCCGCAAACATGATGGCGGCGAACCCCATCGATTCGACACAGGGCGTGATCTCCTCCTTCGGACGCATGATGGCCGAAGGTGTCGCGCAAGCGGACCAGAAGGCGAAGGCGGCCGATGCGGCGGTGACAGCATTCGCCCTGAACGACTCGATCCCGCCTCACCAGGCCATGTTCGCCCTGGCCGAAGCGCATCGCTCCATGACCATGATGATGCAGGTGCGATCCCGGCTGGTCGAAGGCTACCAGGAGATCATGCGCATGCAGCTCTGAAGCTGTGCGCGCCGGTGATCTTTGCAGGGAAGGGTAGGTCATGCCGCTGACGCAGTGGTTTAGAAACCAGACGAGCCTGCGCCAGGGTCTCATCCTTGCCGGCGTCTTCGGCGCCGTGCTGGGCATCGGTCTGCTTGCCTACTTCAGCCTCATGCGACCCGCCTATTCGGCGGTCTTCACCCACATGCGGCTGTCAGACGCCGCAGCGACCGTCGCGGACCTTGAGAAGCGGAAGGTCCCGTACCGGGTCGCCGACGGCGGCTCCACCATCCTCGTCCCCGCCAAGGTCGCCGATACAGTGCGGTTGGATGAACTCAGCGCTGACCCGTCCAGAGGACAGGTCGGTTTCGAGCTCTTCAACAAGTCGGACATGGGCCTGACGGAGTTCGCCGAGCGGATCAACTATCAGCGAGCGCTCCAGGGCGAACTCGCCCGCACCATCATGACGCTCGACGCCGTAGAGTCGGCTCGGGTCCACCTGTCCTTGCCCGATCAAAGCGCCTTCAAGGATGAGCAGACGCCCGCGAAGGCTTCCGCCATGATCATCGCGCGTCCCGGGCGACAGCTCTCGGTGGCCACCGTGCTGGGCGTGCGCCGTCTGATCGCAGCCGCGGTGCCAGGGCTCGATCCCGCCGCGGTGGTGATCCTTAACGAACGCGGCGACGTGCTCGGCGACGCCGCCACAGACGTCGCCCGGGCGGGGCTGACGCCGCTCGGCGCATCGGTCGCCTCCGCGGCGCCAGCGCCCAGTCCGGTACCGCCATCTGGCGACGCTCCCCAAGGCGGGGCGAGGCGCGGGCGTTGGCTGATCGACGTCGCCGCCGCAGCCCTGGTCGGCTTCGCCTTCCTGGCCGGGGTCCTTGTGCGGCGATCGGCAGGCTCGGGCTTGTCCCGGTCGGAGCGCGCCGCGTTTGTGCAGCGGTTCGACAGCTTGCTCGGCGAGGAGGGGCTGGATGGCCGATCCCTCGGATAACGGCGCGCTCCGAGCCCTGGTGGCGGACCTCGCGGCCGCCCCGCCCCGGGATGTCGTGTCTGTGCTCAAAGGCCTAAAGCCCGGTCAGCGCGCCAGGGTGTCGGAGCTGCTCGCCCTCGAGCCGGGCGTCCGCCCCCGACAAGGCGTGGGCCACGGTGTCGAGGCTTCGCACCTCTTCTCGCCTTGGCTGCTCGAACGCGTCGGGGGCGTTGCGGCGCCCGGCCAGGAGTGGTCGATGACGGAGACGGCGCGCAGCGCCCTCCAGACGGCCGCACGGGCCATCCAGTCTGAGCGCGGCGCGAGTGTCGGCAGCGCCCAGCGAAGGCAGAGCGCATCGTCGCTCTCCCGCGTGCTGCAAACGCTCTTCCCGGGGCGGCCGGCACGATGACAGGGGTCATCAAGTCCGCGCAAGCCTCTAAGCTTCAGAGTGTTCGCGAACTCTATGCGCCATCTCGTGGGTTACAGAAGCGGCCACTCCTTGACGCGAGAGAGGCGCAGTTGCGTGAGGCGGAGAGCACGATCTCTGAGCTTCGGCGCCTCCTCGAGGACCGTGAAGCAGCGTTGACGATTGCGCAGGCAGAGGTCGCCGACGCTCGCCGCAGCGGGTTCGCGGAGGGCCGATCGCAGGGCTTGCAGGACGCTGAGGACGCCATCCAGCAACGCTTCGAGCTGCTGGCGGTCGGCGTTGGTGGCGCGATCGACGTGTTCAAGGCCGAGATCGGCTCGTTGGAACGCCTGGCTCCCAAACTGGCCCAAGCCGTCTTGGCCAAGCTGGTTCAGGACCCCGAGACACGGGCCGATCTGCTGGTCGCCACGATCCAGCGACAGGTCCGAACGCTTGAGCGCGCGTCGGCGGTGGCGATCGATGTGTCCCGCGCTGATTTCGGCGGAAGCGTGGAGCTGGAGGCGCTCTCGAGAAGGCTGGATGCGCCCGAGCTCCGGGTTCAGGTCAGCGACGATGTCCAGCCCGGCGGGTGCCGCATCAAGCTCCGGCTGGGCCACCTGGACGTCGGGCTGGATCAGCAATGGTCTGAACTTGCGGGCCTGCTGGAGTCCTTGTCCGAGCCGCCGGTGCGCGCGTGACGAGCCACCCCTTCCAGCAAGCCGTGGAGCGGTTTGATCCCGTAGCCCGCGGCGGGCGCATCACCCGCGTCCTGCCGACCCATCTGGAGGCCGATGGTCCGAACGTCGGCCTGGGGGCGCTTTGCGAGGTCGAAGTCGGCGGCGATCCCTCAGGCTCCATTCTCGCCGAGGTGGTGGGCATCGGACAGGACCGCGTCGTGCTCGCGCCGTTGGAACAGCCTCAAGCGGCTTTTCTCGGAGCCCGCGTTAAGGCGTCTCGCGCCTACTCCAATCTGCCGTTCGGAGACGCCTTCCTCGGACGGGCCGTAGACGCCCTCGGGCGCCCGATCGATGGCCTAGGCTCCATCAGGGCCGATGACTGGGGCGGCCTGGGCGAAGCCGCTCCGGCCCCTCTCGATCGCGTATCCGCCGCTGGAGTGCTGGAGACGGGGCTCCGCTCCATCGATGGCTTGCTGACCCTTGGTCGCGGTCAGAGGATCGGCGTCTTCGCCGCCGCGGGTGTCGGCAAGACCTCCTTGGTGACCCAGCTCGCCAATCAGGTCGAGGCGGACTGCTGCATCCTTTGCCTGGTCGGGGAGCGCGGTCGCGAGGTTGCAGCGCTCTGGTCGCATGACCTCACGCCGGGCGCGCGGGCTCGCACGACGGTGGTGGCGGCCACCTCCGATGAAACGGCCGCGATGCGTCTTCGAGCTTGCGACTACGCCCTCGCGCTGGCTTCGCACTGGCGCGCCCAGGGGCGACACGTCCTCTTGATCCTCGACTCCGTAACGCGGCTGGCGATGGCTCTGCGGGAGATCGGGCTGGCGGCCGGCGAGCCTCCGACGGTGCGGTCCTATACGCCCCGCGTCTTCGCAGCGCTGCCCAGGATCGTCGAACGTTGCGGCGCCCTGCGAGAGGGAGGCTCGATCACCGCGATCATGACGGTCCTCTGTGAGACCGACGACGTCGACGATCCGGTCGCGGAGACCATGAAATCGCTCCTGGACGGCCACATCGTCCTGTCGCGAGAACTTGCTGAAAGGGCTCACTTCCCGGCCATCGATGTGGGGCGCAGCATCAGCCGCCTGTCGCGCAGCCTCCAGGATGCCGGGCGTCGTGTGAAGACGAGCGAGGCGATCAAGCTCTTCAGCCTCTATGAGGGGTCGCGCACCCTCATCGAGGCGGGCCTCTACGTCGCCGGCTCGAGCATTGAGATCGACCGCGCTCTCGCCCGCCGACCGGCCCTGCTCGACTTCGTGCAGCAGGGATCCTCCGATCGGACGCCCTATCCCGAAACCTGCGCTTGGCTTGCCCGCGCTGTCGACGGCACGGCCTGACATGACCCGTCCCGCACGCATCCCCGCCCTCAAGGATATCGCGACGATCCGATCGGCTCAGGAACGAGTCGCAGAGTTGGACCTGCAGAGGCTCCTCTCTGAGAGGCGACGCCTCAAGGGCGCGCAGGATCAAGCTGTCGCACGCAGGCGAGCGGAGACCCTCGCCTGGATGGAGGCCATGAGAGCCAAGCCGATGGACATGGCGCTGGCGGGGGCGTGGTCCGGCCGCGTTCTTCAGACCGATGCAGAGTTGAAGCTGCTCGAGCAGCGGCTCGACGTCAACCAGACCCGGGTCGACGCCGCCAGCGCCGAGCGGGTGCGGGCGCAGGCCCGCCACGACGTCGCGGACACCCTTGTCGCCACCGCGCTGCGCACCCGCGATCGGCAACGTGAGGAACGCCGGCAGCAGGACCTGTCGGATCGCTTCAACGGGGGCCAGCGCCGCTCATGATACCGCCCGCAGGCGCATCGCTCGGTCTCGGGTTCGACGCGGGCTCGCCAAGCTCGAACGCGTCTCCTGAACGGCCGTTCGCGGCCGTCCTGTCCGCCTTGTCGAAGACCGGTGAACAGGGCGCCGCGCGGAGCGGCGTGGCGGAGCGAGGACCGAGCGACGGGGGAGGGACCGCGTTGCAGGCGGAGACCGCAGGCTTCGAGGACTCAGCTGGCGAGACGAGCCTCGCCTACGGCTTCGACCAGCTCGGCATGTTCGGCCTGACGAGCGCGACGTCGGACGAGTCAGGTCCTCAAGCAGCCAGATCCGCGTCGGCGTCAGCAGGAGCGCCCCCTCTGGAGGCGCCCCCGGGCCTCTTGCAGGATGATGGAACTCCGGCCCTCCCCTCCTTCAGCCCTCGGGCGGGGATTGAGGAGGGGACGGCCGCTGTGGCCGCAGAGGCATCGGCCCTTGAACCCGAAGCTTTGCCGCGGCCCAACCTCGCCGCTCCAGCTTTGCCCTCGCCGGTTTCGGAGGTGGCCACAGGCCCAGGCGGATCTCCGACCGGATCGGAGACGCAAGACCCTGCCGTGACCGAGCCGGCGTCGGAGCCCGTCCGCCTGGTTGAGCTGGCCGAACCCAAAACTGGCGGCGAGGTCAGCGTTCTGATTCTGCCGGGGGCTGACGGGATGCAGATCGTGACGGCGTCCGGGCGTTTGCCTGAACCTGCGAAGGCGCGCCTTGCAGCGGCCATCGCCCGACTCCGAGCGGAGTTCGGCCTCTCCGTTCAGACCGCCTCGCACAATGGCGAGGTTCTCGATCCGTCGTTGGACCCTGCGCCTGGAGTTGCCCTGTCATGACCGTCGCGGCCATCGATCCAACCTCATCCGATGCAGCCTCGTCTTCGGCGAGTTCGAACAGCGCCTATGGGCTGAACTTCCAGTCCCTGCTGCAGATCATACTCACGCAGTTGACGTATCAGGATCCGCTCAAGCCGCTGGACAATTTCGAGTTCGTTTCGCAGCTTGCCCAATTCTCCCAGCTCGAGCAGTTCCAGACGCTGAACACCGACGTTCAGAGCCTTGTTGCGGCCGAGACGGCGAACCAGGCCGTCGGCCTGATCGGCCATAAGGTGTCGCTGACGTCAGGGACCAGCGGCTCCAGCACCGCATCCGGATCGGTGACGGCTGCCAACATCTCCGGGAGCACGCCCTCGCTCACCATCACGACATCGTCCGGCCAAGTCCTGGCCAACGTTTCGTTGTCCAGCATCACCACGGTCCAATAGGAGGGGTCCATGTCGCTGACGGGCGCAATCTACACCGGCCTTAGCGGTCTCAACGCTTTTTCTGATGGTCTACAGATCATCAGCAACAACGTGTCCAACCTCGACACCAACGGCTATAAGGCCGAGACGGTGAACTTCAACGACCTCTACAACGGTACGGGGGAGGGCGGCCAACCCTACCTCGGGCCTGAGGGGCCGGACACGGGAGAGGGCGTCACCGTCGCCCCGGCAGGGACCGACTTCAGCCAGGGCACCCTGCAACAGACCGGCAAGCCGCTGGACCTCGCGGTGAACGGCACGGGCTTCCTGGTCCTGCAGGAGAACGGCCAGACGTACTATACCCGAACAGGCTCGTTCTCCGTGGGCGCCGATGGCGGTGTGGAGCTCTCCGGCACACCGACCGGGACGTCGTACCAGCTCACTACGCTGAATGCGCAGAATCAGCCGAAGCCGGTGAACATCAACGCCGAGAGCACGAGCCCGCCTTCGGCGACGACGACCGTCACGCTCGGAGACAACCTGTCGTCCCAGGCGACGACGGCGTCCGTGTCCAACGTCACGGTCTATGACTCCGAAGGCTCGTCTCAGAGCTGGACGATCACGGCGACACCCGCTTCGAGCTCGGGCGGCTCAGGCTCCTCGACGACCGGCGACACGACTTGGAACGTCGTCGTGACCGACGGAAGCGGCGCGACTATAGGATCGGGCACGATCGGGTTCACCGGCGGCCAGATCGATCCCTCGGCTTCCAAGATCACCGTCACCAACACGCCGACCGATGGCGCTGCGCCTCTCTCCGTCACCCTCGACTTCTCGGCCGTCACCTCCTTCGCCGCCGGTTCCACGTCGACCTTGCAGACGACGAAGGTGGATGGTCAAGCGTCCGGCTCGCTCACCAATGTCAGCGTCGATCAGAACGGAAACCTCGTCCTCAGCTATTCCAATAGCGCCACGAAGTCGCTCGGCGCCGTCGCCCTCGCAGACTTCGAGAGTCCTGACCTGCTGACGAATACGGGCAATGGTCTCTATCAGAACAAAGCGGGCGTTTCGCCGCAACTGCTCGGGAGCGGCGGGTCGCAGGCCGGAACGGTGGTGTCCGGCGAACTGGAGGCGTCCAACGTCAACCTGACGCAGGAGTTCGGAGACCTCATCCTGATCCAGCGAGGCTACCAAGCGTCATCGGAGGTCGTCAGCGCGTCCAATGACATGATCCAGCAGCTCTTCGGCATCCGCGGGCAGGCGGGCTGAGCGTGAGGGTGCGGGACTGGGCGCCGTCGGGCCTTGCGGGGAGCCGGCGGCTTCAGGACGGTTTGAACGAGATCGTCACGGCATGGCGGGAGCGGTGGCTCGGGCGCGGCCAGTTGAGTGTCACCGCCGTCGCCGAGATCGGTCCCGGCGGTCGAGGCTCAGCGGAGATGATCCTGGGGCCCAGCGCGTCGGGGCTGCGGCTGACGGTGTCGTCTCGAGCCCGCGGGCGCCTCCTCGATCAATGCCTTGACGTACGTCTGGCGGAGCAGAGCCTGACCGACGGTGATCGCGGTGTGCTTGAGCAGCTGCAAGCGGCCATGTTCCAAGACCTGTTCGATCGGGTGGATGAGCGTTTGGCCGGCCGAGAGGCCGGCGACGCTGCCCTCCTGGAGGTCCGCGTTGGGGACGGCTACGGCGATGTTCTTCTGCTCGCCCTTCCCTGCACCGCCACGAAAGGGCTTTGGACCTCGCCCTCACAGGACGGCGCGCTCAAGCGGCCAATCGCGTCCCTTGCAGAGGCGCTCCGGGAGACGGAGGTGGTGGTCGAGGCGTTCCTCGGAGAGGCGACTCTCAGCCTCGCGGATCTCCGCGCCTTGGCGCCGGGCGATGTCCTGGTGCTTGGCACGCCCCTTTCACACCCATCGCCCGTCCGGCTCTCGCGAGCTGGAACGACGCTCGGCCATGCCGCCCTCAGCGAGGCGGAAGGCGCTCTGGTCGCGACCTTGGTCGCTTGAGAACGGGCTCCCGCGTGCTCCGCGTCAGTAAGAGGTTATCGTGAACGAGACGAGCTCCAGCCCCCCGAAGCTGACGTTGGACTCCACGGCGTTCAGCGACGTCGAGGTCAAGTTGCGCGCGCGGCTTGGCGAGGCGAAGCTGACCCTGGGCGAACTGTTGCAGATGCGTCCAGGGGCCGTGTTGAAGCTGGACGCGCCGCTCAGCGAACCTGTCGAACTCTGGCTCAACGGCTCGCTGGTGGCCAGGGGCGAGATCGTGGCGGTCGAAGACAGCTACGGGGTTCGCCTCACAGACGTGGCGAGCGCGTCCTGATGATCGCCCGTCGAGCCGCCCATCCGGTCTACGCCGGCGCAGCGCTCCTGGCGTGTTGGCCCGGGCTCGCGGCCGCCGCCGAACCGGGTGACTTGCACGTCGCCTGGTGGAGGGTCGCCGCCGGGTTCTGCGTGTCCGTCGCCCTTGCGCTGGGCGCCATCTACCTCGTGTGGACGCGCCAGCAGGGGAGGAGCGTTCAGGGGCCGATGGTGAGCCTATCGGGCGCTTGGAGGATGCTGCAGCCCCCGTCGCGACGCATGCGGCTGGTCGAGAGCCTGCGGTTGAACAACCACGTCAACCTCTGCCTGATCCACTATGAGGGAACGGAGTACGCCGTGGCGGCCGGCCCTCAGGGCGGCTCCCTGGTCTTCGAGCGGCCGAAACCCTCGGGTTCAGCGAAGGCCGGCGCCGTGGACGCGCAAGCCTCATGAGCGGCGGAGCCCTGCGTCTCCGTCTCGCCGTCGGGGCGATCTGCCTCAGCGCGCTGTGCGGCGCGGCTGCGGCCCAGACACCGCCCTCGCCGCGGCCGAGCGGCTCGGCGACGTCGTCGAACCCGAATGCAAGCTCTCCGCCTCCAACCGTCCCGGGTACGCCGCTCGCGCCGCCCAAGGCGGGCTCGCCACCGCCCCTGGCCACTCCCTCGCCGGCGCTGCAGACGTTGACGGGCCTCCCTGAGGCGACGCAGACCTCCGAGGTCGTTCGGGTCGCCCTCGTTCTCACCCTGCTCGTCCTGCTGCCGGCGATCGCGATCTGCATGACGCCCTTCATCCGGATCGTGGTCGTTCTCTCGATGATCCGCCACGCCTTCGGGATGCCTGAGACGCCCCCGAACCAGGTCCTGATCAGCCTGGCGCTCTTCCTCACCGTCTTCAGCATGGGCTCGACCCTGCAGGCGGTGAATACGGAGGCCTTGCAGCCCTTCTTATCGGGCTCGATCCCGATCAACGAAGCGGTGGAGAAGGGTTCGGCTCCGGAGCGGCGCTTCATGCTTCGCCAAGTGCACGAGGACGATATCCGCACGATCTACTCGATCTCACACCAGCCGCTCCCCGCCAGAGCCGCCGACGTCAGTCTCGTCAACCTCATCCCGGCCTACATGCTGAACGAGCTCCGGGTGTCGTTCAAGATGGGCTTCGTCATCTTCCTGCCCTTCCTGCTGATCGACATCATCGTGGCGAGCGTTCTCCTGTCTTTGGGCATGCTGATGGTGCCGCCCGCGACAATCTCACTGCCCGTCAAGATCCTGATGTTCGTCCTGATCGACGGCTGGAGCTTGGTGCTGCAGAGCGTGGTCGCGAGCGTGCGATGATCGCGCATCGCCAGCTCGAAATGTCCTCGCCTGAGCTGGATGCTGAGACCGCTCTATGGGCGAGCCTGAAGACGTCCGAGCGGGAGCGCGCTCGCGCGCGGTTGTTCGAACTGCACGCGCCCTTCGCCCGCCAGATTGCGCGGCGGCGGTTCGGTCTGCGGACCGGCGCCGATATCGAGTACCCCGACCTCTGCCAGCTCGCCTACGTGGGTCTGCTTGAGGCGATCGATCGTTTCGATCCCGGCCGCGGCCCTCCCTTCCAGGCCTTTGCCGCCCGGCGCATCCAAGGCAGCATCCTCGATGGCCTGAGCACGATGAACGAGCTGCGCCAGCAGTCCTCCTTCCGAAGGCGGATCAGCGCGGAGCGGCTGCGCTCGCTGCAGGGCGGATCGCCCTCACCGCCGGCGAACCTGGGAGAGGCTCTGCGGCTCATCGAAGGGCTGGCCATCGGGCTGGCCCTAGGTGTGATGCTGGAGGGATCCGGCCTCTATCAGGATGGAGAGGGCCAAGACCCTGCGCCGAACCCTTACGAGAGCCTGGCGTGGAGCGACATGGCGCGACGGCTTCGTGACGCCATGGCCGACCTGCCCGAACGCGAGCGTCTCGTGGTGCGATCGCACTATCTGGAAGACATGGATTTCTCGCAGATCGCCCTGATCCTTGGGGTGGGTAAGGCGCGGGTATCTCAGATCCACAAGGCCGCTCTCGGCTCGCTGCGCACCGCGCTGGCGCCCGTTTCGGCCTTCGAGATCAGACGCTGAGGAGAAGGAGAGAGATGCCGATCGTGTCCCGCGCCGACTGTCCGCCAGAGCTGTTGTCCAGCGCCGTTCAGGCGTTCGGCCCTGATCCGGGCGACAACCTTGCGACCGTCGAGGACCTGCTGAGCCGCTATCCTTCAGACCCCCGGCTCGAGTTCCTGCGGGGGTCTCTCTTGGCAGGCCTCGAGCGCTATACGGAGGCGCGTGCCGGCCTGGAGCGGGCCCTGGCGCTTGATCCGACCTACGCGATCGCCCGCTTCCAGCTTGGCTTTCTCGAGCTCACCTCTGGCCGGGCCGAAGCGGCCCGCGACATCTGGCTTCCGTTGAAGAGGCAGTCAATCGACGACCCCCTGCACCTCTTCGTGCAGGGTCTGGAGCATCTGATCGAGGATGACTTTCCTGAAGCCAAGCGTCTGCTGAGGGACGGCATCCGGCGCAACACCGCCCTGCCACCGCTGAACGGCGACATGGCGAAGATCGTCGCCAAGATCGAAGACCTCGAGGCGGCCGGCGCTTCGGCCTCGGAGTCTGTCTCGGCAGCGCATCTCCTGCTGCGGCGCTACAAGCCGGATGGCTCCTCGACGCACTGACAGCGCTCGCCCACTCCCGCGGAGATTCTGATTTGGACCCGGTCGCCAATGTCGACGCCATCGTCACGCTCCTGCGTCGACGGTTGGTGGAGCGGTCCAAGCGCGACGAGGTCGGCCGGCGTACCGGGTTGGGGGCTCGGCCGACCGCGAGGCCGGATGGCGCGGCCGCGGTGCGCGCCCT